>DASYVA010000137.1 GCA_036000645.1 Candidatus Methylomirabilis sp. | reverse complement strand
CTCCAGGATGTCTCCGTGTACGGCATGAATATCGTGCCCCAGCTCCAGGCGGAGCTGGGGGAGGGGTGCGTGGTCATCGACAACATCAATACGCTCGAAGCCCGGCTGCGCCAGGCGCAGGAAGTGCTGAACGCCTCCCGGCCCGTGGCCATTGCCTACCATCCGGACGTCCTGTCGAAGTCGGTCGAGGTCGATGTCCCGAAACTGGAGCCCGCGCGGCAGGTGAACAAGGCCGATCTCGAGGAGTTCCTCGCCAAGTTTCCCCGGGTCGCCGCGAAGCGGCGGGTGATTATTTACGTCGGGGAGGAGGCGGCCCGCTGCGAGAAGATCCAGGCACTGACGACGCAACTCTCGGAGTTGCTCCAGGCGCCCACCGTCTGGTCCGTGAACGGGGCGAATGCCGTCTCCCCGGAGAACCGGTACGGGTTCGGCCACATCCTCTTCGGGGGGAATGATCGCGCCTTCGAGCTGTGGCAGAACATGACCCAGGAGGACGTTCTGATCACGCTCGGCTTCGACGCGGGCGAGTATTCCATCAACCTCGGGAAGATCCCGGCCCGGTTCACCTGGCATTTCACCAATCTGAAGGAGGCCTACGGGCACAAGAACGGGGAGTTCAAGCACCGGGTCGCCGGGGAGTACCAGCAGGTGCGGGGGGACATCGGCCTCGCCCTGTCGGAGCTGATCCCGCGCCTGCGGGCGGCGGGGGTCGGGGAGCGGCCGCCGGTCGCCCTCCCGGCGAGCCTGAACACCCGGGAGGTCTCCCGGGACGTCAAGCGGGGCTGCGTGGACTTCATGGCCTTCTACGAGAAGATCCAGCAGTACTGGCAGCCGGGCAGCATCGGGTTCGACGACGTGTGCGTGGCCTACAAGGACCGCCAGTACGTGACCCAGCGGCCGCATCCCGCCATCCGGTTCCATACGATGCACCACGGCTCGGCCATGGGCGGCGCCTTCGGCCTCGGGGTCGGGGCGAAGATCGCCGACCCGAGCCTGCATACCTTCGTCTTCTCGGGGGATGGGTGCTGGCGGCTGTTCGGGGGCGCCCTCGCCGATGCGGCAACCCTCGATCTGCGGCTGTTCATCATCAACAATGGCACCTACGGGATCGTGGACAAGGGCCTGGAGATCGTCATCCCGGAATTCGAGAAGAAGCTCTATCACTCGAAGCTGCCGCCGATCGACTTCGTGGCGGCGGCGAAGGCCCACGGCTGGGACGGGTATGTGTTGAAGCCGGATCTGAGCAACCTGAAGGACATCATGGACGCCTGCTACACCCAGACGGGGCAGTCGATGCTGGTCGACGTGCCGATGGATACGGATCAGGTGGTCGGGTTGAATCCGCGGCTGCTGAACCTGACGGTGAAAACGTACCTCTAGGCGCGCGGGGGCAGGACGCCGGCCGTGGGGAAGACGCTGCTACGGGTGGGGGCGGCACAGGTCGCCCCCGTTTTTTTTGACCGGGCCGGGACTCTCAAGAAGACCTGCAAGTGGATCGCGAGGGCCGGGGAGGAACGGCTCGACCTCGTCGTCTTCCCCGAGACCTACTTCGCCGCCTACCCCTACTGGCGGGGAGCGGTCTCCGTTCGCCGCTCGACGGAGCTCATCGTCCGGATGCAGGACTGCGCCATCCGGATCCCGGGGGAGGAGACGGAGGCGCTCTGCGAGGAGGCCCGCCGGGCGAGCGTCAACTGCGTCATCGGCTGCAACGAGCTGGACGATCGGCCCGGGAGCCTGACCCTCTATAACTCCCTGCTCTTCATCGCGCGGGACGGCCGGCTGCTGGGCCGCCATCGAAAGCTCATGCCCACCCACTCGGAGCGCGTCTATTGGGGGATGGGGGACGGGAGCGACATCCGGGTCTTCCCCATGGACATCGGCACCGTGGGGGGGCTCATCTGCTACGAGCATCACATGACGCTGCTCCGGGCGGCCATGGCGATCAAGGGGGAGGAGATCCACTGTGCCGTCTGGCCCGGCTGGTGGCGGATGGAGAAGCACCTGGGGGGGAAGAGCGCGGGGCCGGGCTCGCGGGACTGCGACATCGAGCCGGCGATCCGGGAATACGCCATCGAGAACTCGGTCTTCGTGATCTCCTCCTCCGGGTACCTCCCCCCGAACGCCATCCCCGACGACCTCCAGGATGTCCTGAAGTACAACCTGGCCGTCGGCGGCTCCTGCATCGTGAACCCCTCGGGCCTCTTCGTCCGGGAGCCGGTCTTCGAGCAGGAGACGCTGGTGGAGGCGACGATTGACCTGGAGGAGCGGCGCCTGGCCAAAGCCTACTTCGACGCGGTGGGGCACTATGCCCGGTGGGACCTCTTTTCCCTCCACGTCCGGGAGGAGGCCTGGACCCCGGCCGGTCCCCGCCCCGCCCCCCCGCCCGGCCGCGCCGAGCCCCCGGCCGAGGCCCTCCTCGAGGAGCTGGCCGACCGCTACGAGCTTGATCTCCCGCGCCTCAAAGCTCTCCTCGCCGAGCTTGCCCGCCGCCTCCCCGAGGCCTAGTGTGATTCCAACGAATTGCGCCTAACGCCCACGCGACGGTGGGCGTGCCACGAAGTCAGGCGATGTGAGTTGGCCCGGCACTAGCCGCCCTTTTGCCCTTGACGGCCTTCCCTCCCCCCGGTAGTGTACGGTCCCACGAGCGGCAGAAAGGCGCCCTCATCCGCGCGGATGGGGGTTTTTCTTCTGGCGCGGCGGAGCGCCAATGGCGACCGACTACAAGGCCACGCTGAACCTCCCCGAGACCGCCTTCCCGATGAAGGCCAACCTCCCCGTCCGGGAGCCCCAGATCCTGGCCGAGTGGGAGCGGAGCGGCCTCTACAAGCGGCTCCGGGAGCGCCGCCGCGGCCAGCCCCTCTGGATCCTCCACGACGGCCCCCCCTACGCCAACGGCCACATCCACATGGGCCACGCCCTCAATAAAATCTTGAAGGACATCGTGGTCAAGTCGAAGACCATGGCCGGCTACGACGCCGTCTACGTCCCCGGCTGGGACTGCCACGGCCTTCCCATCGAGCACCAGGTGGACAAGGAGCTCGGGCCGCGGGCCCGGGCCGTGGGGACGGCCGAGAAGCGGCGCCTCTGCCGGGCCTACGCGGAGAAGTACATCGACATCCAGCGGCAGGAATTCAAGCGCCTCGGGGTCCTGGGGGACTGGGAGAACCCGTACACCACGATGTCCTACGACTATGAGGCGACGATCGTCCGGGAGCTGGGGCGCTTCGTCGGGGCGGGGAGCCTCTACAAAGGCCTGAAGCCGGTCCACTGGTGCTCCACGTGCGTGACCGCCCTGGCCGAGGCGGAGGTGGAGTACGAGGACCACGTCTCCCCGTCGATCTACGTGAAGTTCCCGGTGAAGAATCCCAGGGGGAACTTCGCGGTGGATCAGCGACGCGGGACACATTTCGCCATCTGGACGACGACCCCCTGGACGCTGCCCGCGAATCTGGCGATCGCCGTACACCCGCGGCTGCTGTACGCTCTCGTGCAGACCCCCGCGGGCGAGCTGATCCTCGCCCAGGAGCTGGTGCGCCGGTGCATGCAGGAGTTCGGGTTCCGGGAGGGCGAATACACGGTCACGCCGACCGTCTGGCCCGGCGCGGAGCTGGAGGGCATCACGTGCCAGCATCCGTGGATCGAGCGAGAGGTGCCGATCGTCCTCGGGGAGTACGTGACCCTGGACCAGGGGACCGGCGTGGTCCACACGGCCCCGGGGCACGGGGCCGAGGACTACGAGACCGGCATCAAGTACGGTCTGAAGATCTACAACCCCGTTGATGACCAGGGGCGGTTCGACCGTGACGTTGACCTCTTCGGGGGAATGAGCGTCTGGGAGGCCAACCCGCAGATCATCGCCGAGCTGCGCCGGCGGGACAGACTCCTCGCCGCCGGAGAGATCCGGCACACCTACCCCCACTGCTGGCGGTGCAAGAACCCCACCCTCTTCCGCGCGACCGAGCAGTGGTTCATCTCCATGGAGGTCGGAGACCTGCGCGGCAAGTCCCTCGAGGCCATCCGCCAGGTGCGCTGGATCCCCCCGTGGGGGGAGGAGCGGATCAGGAACATGATCGCCCACCGGACCGATTGGTGCATCTCCCGCCAGCGGGCCTGGGGGGTCCCGATCACGGCCTTCTACTGCACGGCCGGCCGGCACCTCTTGGTGAGGCAGGATCTCATGGAGCGGGTAAGCGAGGTGGTGGCCCGGGAGGGAGCCGATGTCTGGTTCGAGCGGCCGGCGGAGGCCTTCCTGCCTCCCGGGACGACCTGTCCGCAATGCGGGGGGACCACCTTCGAGAAGGAGTACGACATCCTCGATGTCTGGTTCGAATCCGGGGTGAGCTGGGCCGCCGTCCTCAAAACGCGGCCGGACCTGCGCTGGCCCGCGGAGATGTACCTGGAGGGGAGCGACCAGCACCGCGGCTGGTTCCACTCCTCGCTCCTCACGGCCGTGGGGACGGCCGGGCGCGCCCCCTACCGGGAAGTCCTTACCCACGGCTTCGTGGTGGACGGCGCCGGGCGGAAGATGTCCAAGTCCCTCGGGAACGTCATCGCGCCCCAGGAGATCATGGAGAAGTACGGGGCCGAGATCCTGCGCCTCTGGGTCGCCGCCGAGGATTACCGGGATGACCTCCGGCTCTCGGACGAGATCCTGAGCCGCCTCGCCGAGGGATACCGGCGGATCCGGAACACCTGCCGCTATCTCCTGGGGAACCTGAAGGACTTCGATCCCCGGACCGACCTGCTCCCCCCTGCGGACCTGCAGGAGATCGACCGGTTCATCCTCCACCGGCTGGCCCGCCTCACGGAACGCCTGCTCCGGGCCTACGAGGGCTACGAGTTCCACGTCTTCTACCACAGCCTCCACAACTTTTGCGCGGTGGACCTCTCGGCCTTCTACCTCGACGTCCTGAAGGACCGGCTCTACACGTCGGGGAGGACCTCCCGGGCGCGCCGGGCCGCGCAGACCGCCCTGTACCACCTGCTCACCGGGCTCGTCCGCCTCATGGCGCCGGTCCTCTCCTTCACGGCGGACGAGGTCTGGGCCGCCTTGCCGAAGGCCGGGGGGGGGTCCGAGTCGGTCCATCTGGAGAGCTTCCCGGCCGTCGAGGGGGGCTGGCTGGACGAGGCTCTGGGGGAGCGGTGGGACCGCCTCCTCCGTGTCCGCGACCAGGTGCTGAAGGCGCTGGAGGAGGTCCGGCAGGCGAAGTTGATCGGCAACTCGCTGGAGGCCGACGTGGACCTCCACGCTGGGAGCACCCTCTGTGACTTCCTGCGCCCCTCCGCGGCGGAGCTCCCCACCCTCTTCATCGTTTCGTCGGTGACCCTGCACCTGGACCCCGACGTGCCGGAGGACACGCTCACGGTCCGGGTGAGCCGGACGCGGGGCGTGAAGTGCGAGCGCTGCTGGACCTACCGGGAGACCGTGGGACAGGACGGCAGGCATCCCACCCTCTGCGACCGGTGCGTCGCGGTCCTGGCGGGACGCGCCTGAGGAAGGCGGCCTCCTTGTGTGGTTTTACGGGCTCGCCGCTCTTGTGGTCATCCTGGATCAGGCCACGAAGCTCCTCATCCAGCGGACCTTCCGTCTGGGGGAGAGCCTGCCGGTCGTTCCGGGCCTCTTCAACCTCACCTACGTCCTGAACCCGGGCGCCGCCTTCGGCTTCCTGGCGGGGGCGGCGGCCGCCTTCCGCGGACCCTTCTTCATTGCCGTCTCGGTCCTGGCCATCGCGATCATCTGCTACTACTACGCCCGGCATGCCCGGGGGCGTCTCCTCCCTGTAGTCGGGCTTGCCCTCATCCTGGGGGGGGCCGTGGGGAACCTCATCGACCGTCTCCGGGTCGGGATGGTGATCGACTTCCTGGACTTCTACCTGGGGAAGTACCACTGGCCTGCCTTCAACGTGGCCGACAGCGGGATCACGGTGGGAGTGGGTCTCCTCCTCGTGGACATGCTCCGGGAGCGGCGGGGGAATGGTCAGGAGGCAACCGGCTCGCCCTGAGGAGGGACACGTCCGGACGTTCCGGGTCCCGGCGGAGGCCGCGGGAACGCGGCTGGACCGGTACCTGGCAGGGTCGAGCGGCCTGACGCGCGCCCGCATCCAGGCCCTGATCGCCGGGGGACATGTCCAGGTGGGAGGAGCGGCCCGGAGGGCCAGCGCGGTTCTCCGGGGCGGGGAGCAGATCACCCTCACCCTGCCCCCACCCGAGCCGAGCGATCTCACGCCCGAGCCGATCCCGCTCCAGGTCCTCTACGAGGACGCCGACCTGCTCGTCATCAACAAGCCGGCGGGGCTCGTCACGCACCCGGCGGCTGCCCACCGGGCCGGGACGATCGTGAACGCGCTCCTGCACCGCTGCCCCGACCTCCGCGGGATCGGGGGCGTCGAGCGGCCCGGGCTCGTCCACCGCCTGGACAAGGACACGTCGGGCTGCCTCCTCGTGGCGAAGACCGAAGCCGCCCACGAGGGGCTCAGCCGTCAGTTCCGGGCCAGGCAGGTTCGCAAGACCTACCTGGCCCTCGTCCGCGGGAGCCTCGGGCAACGGAGCGGACGGATCACGGCTCCGATCGGCCGGGATCTCCGGGACCGGAAGAAGATGGGGGTGCGGACGGCGCGGGGACGGGAGGCGGCCACGGCCTACCGGGTCCTGCGGGCTCTGCCCGGCGCCACGCTCCTCGAGGTCACCCTGGAGACCGGCCGAACCCACCAGATCCGGGTCCACCTGGCGCACCTGGGCCACCCGGTGGTCGGCGACGCGCTCTATGGGGGGCGGCCGGAGCGGCGGGCGCGCGAGGGGGGTGCGGGGCCGGTGGCGTCCCGGCAGCTCCTCCACGCCTGGCGCATCGCCTTCACCCATCCCCGGACGGGGGCCCCCGTGACGGTGGAGGCCCCTCTGCCGCCCGACCTGCGCCCCTACCTGGAGGGGGCCTGATGCATCGCCAGTGGCTCCGGGACGTCCTGGCCGGGGTCACGGTCGCCCTGGTCAGCCTCCCGGCCTCGCTGGCCTTCGGCGTGGCCTCGGGGGCCGGCGCCGCGGCCGGCATCTACTCTGCCGTCGTCGGGGGCGCGCTGGCCGGCATCTTCGGCGGCGCCCCGCTCCAGATCAGCACCCCCACCGCCGTCGGGGCGGTCATCTTCGCCGAGGTGGGCTCCCGCCACGGCCTGGAGGTCACCTTCCTGGCCGCCATCCTCGGGGGCCTCTTCCAGATCCTGTTCGGCCTCCTCCGGTTCGGCAACCTGATCCGCTACATCCCCTACTCGGTCATCGCCGGCTACACGAGCGGCCTCGCCATTCTGATCTCCTGGCAGCAGCTCCGGCTCATCGGCAAGTCTCCCGCGAGCCTGGCCATGGCCGGGGCCACCGTCCTGCTCCTCTTCGGTCTCCGGCGCCTCACCCGGATCCTGCCGGAGTCCCTCGTCGGCGTCCTCCTGATGACGGCTGCCACGGCCCTCCTGGATCTCCCGGTCCCCCTGATCGGGGAAATCCCCGCGACCTTCCCCACCCCGCACCTGCCCTCCGTGACCCTCGAGGACCTGCGGGCGATGATCGGTCCCGGGCTCAGCGTAGCGCTCCTCGGGAGCATCACCACCCTCCTCTCCGCCATCGTCGCCGACGGGATGGTCCCCGGGCGACGGCACGACAGCAACCGGGAGCTGCTCGGCCAGGGGATCGCCAATGCCCTCTGCCCCCTGTTCGGGGCCATGCCCTGCGCCGGCTCTCTCACCCGGACCGCGGTGAACATCAAGAGCGGGGCGGTGAGCCGGCTGGCCGGCCTGGTGAACTGCGCCGGCCTGCTCCTGGTTGTCCTGGCCCTGGGGCCCTGGGTCTCCCGCATCCCCCTCCCCGCCTTGAGCGGCGTCCTGTTCAAGATCTGCCTGGACATCGCGGGCCCCGAGGAGGTGCGGACCCTCCTCCACCTGCCCCGGGCGGAGTTGGCCGTGGCGCTCCTCACCACCGGGGCCATGGTCTTCTCCGACCTCCTGGTGGCGGTCGGCCTGGGGCTGCTCCTCTCCGCCGCCCTGTTCATCCGGCGCGCCAGCCACCTCGAGATCACCAGCCATCCGCTGGAGGAGGAGCAGGGCGGGGACCTCCAGGAGTACCCGCGGGCCATCGCGGTCTATGACCTGGAGGGCCCCCTCTTCTTCGGGGCCGCGGTCCCGTTCGCCCAGGCCATCGAGGAGAGCGGCCAGGTGGAGATCCTGATCCTGCGCATGAAGCGGGTTCCATTTCTGGATGCCAGCGGCGCGGCCGCCCTCCGGGCCCTCAACCGGCGCCTCCGGCGGGAGAAGCGCCACCTCCTGATCAGCGGCCTCAATCCCGAAGGGCAGCGGATCCTCCAGGCGATGGGCATCACCGAGGAGATCGGTCCGGACCACTTCTTCGACCACCTCTTCCAGGCGCTGGCGTTCGCCAAGGCCCACATCGCCGCCTCCCGGTTCCACCTGGGGCGGATCCGCCGGGGAAAGACGGCGGCATGATGACCCGGATCACCCAGGGCGTGGCGATCCTGGTCCTGGTCGGGATGACCGCCGTGCTCCTGTGGCGCGCCTCCCGGGCCTCCCGCCTCTCCGAGGGGCCGCCCCCGGCCGGGGCCTCCGCCCTGGTTGCCCGGATTCAGCACGGGGAGCAGGTGTACAATGTCCACTGCCGCTCCTGCCACGGGGTGGAGGGGGTGGGCGGATTCGGCCCGAGTCTGGCGGGGCTGGAGCGGAAGTTCGCCGACGAGGTGATCCTGGACCGCATCCGTTTCGGCGCGGCACGGATGCCCGGCTTCGACGCCCACCTCAGCCCGGAGGAGCTGGGCGATCTGTTGGCCTACGTGAAGAGCCTTTAGAGGAAGCGGGATGGGCGGGATTCACCGAGGTCTCTTCCTGCGGGGGGTGGAGCCGACCGCGGTGTCCGAGGCGCTGGCCTTGGGCCTGGCGCCGGCAGGGTGGACGCCCGTCGCGGAGGCCCCGCCGTACGATTTCGTCTCGGTGGAGGTCGCCGGAGAGGAGTACCGGCGCTTCTTCCTGGGACCTGCCCTCGAGGGGTGGGTGGGGCTCTACGACCAGGATCACCCCGGGACGGAGCGGCTCGGCGCCGCCCTGAGCGCCGCCCTCGACTGCGTGGCCTGCTACCTCTGGAGCCACCATGGGGACTTCTGGGGCTACGCCGCCTTCCGGAAGGGGGAGGTCCTCGACGCGTTCTCTTCCAGCCTGGGTCCCGTGCCGGAGTTCGCCCCCGCCCCCCTCGAGGAGACGGCCCGCCTCTGGGGCCGTCCGGCCGCCCTCGCCCCCCTCCTGCGTGATCCCGGCTCGACCGAAGCGCTCGAGCGATGCCTGCGCGAGTCCATCTACCCTCCCGCCCTCCTGGGAGGCCGCCGCGTCGCGCTCCTTGAGCCGCCCCCGGGCCTGGGGGAGGCTGTGGTGGCCGCCCGCCTCGCGGCCTGGGAAGGGTTGCTGATCGCCCGGGAGGAGGAGGCCGATCTCCTCGTGGTCCGGACGCCGGGCGGGGCGGACTTCACGACGAAGCCGGTGCGGATCGACCCGGCGGTCTTCGCCCGCATCCTGAGGGACCCGGCCTCCGGGCCTCCCGCGGGGGACGTGGCGCCGTTCGCCCGGCTGGTCGGTCTCACGAATGTCGAGACCTCATACGAGTACCTGGCGCGGGGGCTCTGGGAGGGCATCCGGGGGCGGGAGGCGTTCCGGCACCTCTTTTTCCGCTACCGCCGGCCGGAGGAGGGAGGGGCGTGAAGGGGAAGGGGACCGAAGATTTTGAGGCCGTGAAGGGGGCACGGCGCGCGGTGGGCGAGCGGGGGCCCTGGGTGACCTACCTGGCTTGCCCGGAGGGGCCGGTCCGGATTCCCCTGGAGCCGGCCCTGCTTGCCGGCCTCGACCCCCGGGCGCACCGGAAGCCCAACGGCGACCCCCTCTTCTGGGACTTCTTCATCCAGACCCCCGACGGCTACCGCTTGGAGGTTCTGAAGCAGGGGACGGCCGAGGGGTCGGTCCGGCCGGTCTTCTGGGCGTGCATCGGAGCCGAGGGCGCTGTGGAGCTGGCCCGGCCGGTGGGCTCCCGCATCTTCACCCCCGGCCGCGTCGCCCTCGGCAGTCACGGGCTCGCTCTGGAGGCGATGGGCTTCTTCACATTCTGCGCCTGGCTCTACCGGCAGGTGGGCTACGCGGGCGGGTGCCGGGCCGGTCTCGCGACGGACCGGGTGGCGGGGCTTCTGCTGGATCCTCACCCGGATGGAGAGGTGGGCGAGGCGGCGATCCCAGCCGACACCCTGCTCCACGAGGGGCGCTGCGGCCCCGCCGAGCTGGCCGCAGGCGGGCCCTCCCTGGTGTGCGCGTTCCTGGATGATCTCTACCGGCAGGCCGCAGGCGTGCCCTGCCCGCACTTTCTGGCGGAGGGAAGCCTCAGGCAGGGGGGACGGGGGGCTCCATCATGAGGAGGGTGACGGTGGCGCTTCCGCGGGTCCCGCCCCCCGGCCGGGCGGCGGCGATGAGCTCCTCCAGCGCGGCGAGCGTCTCCGAGGGGGCGTTGAGGAACTCCAGGCCGGTCTGGTAGATGAGGACGGACTCCTTGCCTCGGGCTTCCCGTCGGCTCAGGTGCGAGCGAACCACCCGGCAGGTGACCAGGATCTCCCCCTGACCGAAGGGGAGCATGAGCTGGGACATGCTCCCGGGCCGGACCATGGAGGAGTGCTCGACGAGAGCGCCACCCAGGCTGAGGTTCACAAGGGTCGCCTCGTAGGAGGCGACGATCTTCCCCTCCACCTTCCCCAGGACGGTGAAGCGGGGGAACCGCCGCTTGATGGGATACTCGTCCTGCACTCTGCCCTCCTGGGGCGACCGGGCAGCGACACGATACCGCCACGCGGTCGGGCGGTCAAAGGGTTTTTGCCTTCTCGCGCGCGTTGACCCTCCGGGCGGCCGGTGCTAGCATCGAGTGGGTTTTCCCGCAGAGGGGGCGGGATGCGGGACTGGTGGCGGAGTATCCGGCGGGAGTTGAACGCCCTGGTCGCGATGAAGGCGGTCGGGGAGAGCGACCACCGCCTCACCTTGGCCTCCGGCGGGCTCCTGGGCACGGCCGCGTTCTTCGGGGCGGCGGCCTGGAGCCTCGGCTTCTTCCTCTGGTTCCGGCGGGAGCTCCTGTCGGGCCATCCCCTCCTCTGGACCCTCGGCCTGGCGGGGCTGGTGGCCGGGGTCCTGCTCCTGCGCCTGGCGGGAGAGACCACCATCGTCGTCATCGATCGGCGCTCCCAGGCGGTCACGCTCGACCGGCGCTATCTCTACCTGCTTCCTTCTCGCCGCGTCATCCCCTTCGATCGGATTGCCCAAGTGCTGATCCGGCCGGCCGGCGGCCTCTGCGCCGTCCGGATGGTGGACGGGCGCGAGGAGCCCCTCTGCCAGGTGCGCGAAGGCGAGGAGCGCCCCCTGGCCCTCCGCCTCCGGGCGTTCCTGGGAAAGCCCATCCTCCTGCAGGTCCCCTCGGGGCGGGGGGAGGCGTGGGAGGAGCTGGTCGCCTGAAGGCTGCCCGCCCGGGCCCACGAGTCCCGCCCCCCCTCCGCGTCTGACCGTCCTCAGCGCCGTCCTCGGCCCCCCTCACGACGTCCCGGGCTTCGGAGGAGCAGGGCGGCCGCCAGGATGGAGAGGCCGCCGAGCCCCTGGGGAGCCGTAAGCGGCTCCGCGAGGATGAGGGCCGCCAGCAGGACGGTGACGACGGGCTCGACCGTGCTCAGGATCGCTGCGCGGGCCGCCCCGATCCGCTCGACGCCGGCCAGGAAGGCCTGGATCGCGACCACCGTCGAGCCGAAGGCAATGATCACGATGGCCGCCCACCCGACCGGGGCGACGCCCGGGCGGAACTGGCCGGTCAGGATCGTCCAGGCGCCGACGATGAGGCCCGCCGAGGTGATCACGATGGCGCTGGCGAGGGCAGGCGGCACGCCCCCCATCACCCGGCTGCCCGCCACCACGTAGACGGAGTAGATGGCCGCCGAGGCGAGGGCGAGCGCGACCCCACGCGGGGAAAGCGGACCGCTCCCCACCCCCAGGGTGAGGGCGGACCCCAGCAGCGCGAGCGCGAGGGCGAGGAGGATGCGCCGACTCAGCGGCTCCCAGCGCAACGCCGCCGCCTGCAGGGCCACGAGGGCGGGGTACGTATAAAGGAGGAGGGCCGCCGTGGCCGCCGGGATGTGCTCGAGGGCGCCGAAGAACGTGACGGAATTCCCGACGAAGCAGGCCCCCATCGCCGCCAGGGCCGCCACGGTCCGGGGCGGGAGGGGCCGGAGCCGCCGGCGCAGGAAGAGCCAGCTCCAGAGGCAGACCGCGGCGAGGGCGAAGCGGGTCGCCAGGACCGTCGCCACGTTCGCCCCGGCGGCGTAGGCGACTTTCGCCAGGACCGACATGGCGCCGTAGCCGACCGCCGAGCAGAGGACGAGGGCAACCCCACTCCGGGCGCCGCCCCGCCCTACGTCCTCCACGGCAGGCGGTCCGGGGGGGAGAGGGAACGACGGGAATGGTCAGCACCGGTTCCCACAGAGCGTCCCGTCCCCGCCGCGGGGCAGGCCGGAAGTCCACGGGGGGCCTGCTGCATCCGGCCTACACGGCCTTTGCCCGCATCTATGACCGCTGGTGCGCGGACCTGGACCCGCCCCGCTGGGGGCGGTACAACGTCGCGCTGGCCCGCCGGCACGGCTTTACCGCCGGGCGGGTCCTGGACCTCGGGTGCGGCACCGGCCTGAGCACGCGGCCCTGGGCGGGCATCGCCGAGACGGTGACCGGGGTAGACCGCTCGCCCACGATGCTCCGCCTGGCGCGGCGCCTGGGAGGGGGCGCGCACAGGATCCGGTACCTGCGGGCCGATATCACCACTCCCGGGCTGCTGCGGGGGGAGACCTTCGGGGTTGTCCTGGCCACCTTCGACGTCGTCAACTACCAGACGCGGGAGCAGAGCCTCCTCCGCCTCTTCCGGAACGCCCGCCGGCTCCTGGAGCCCGCGGGCTGCTTCATCTTCGACGCGGTCACACAGCATGCCTACCGCCGCCTCCTGAACGGCATCCCCGTCTTCCAGCGCGTGCCGGGCGGGGCCGTCCTCCTGGAGGGGCGCTACCGGGAGCGCTCCGCCTCCTGGCGCGGCAGCGTCACGATCCTCCTGGCAGGGCGGGATGGCCACTACCGGGCGCTGGTCGAGCGGCATCACCAGCGCCATTACACCCCTGCCCGGCTGCGCGCGGTCCTCCGGGCCGCCGGTTTCGCGCGCTGCCATTTCTACGCCACCCTCCTGTTCCGGCCTCCGGGGCCGCGGACCGAGAGGGTGACCGTGGTGGCCCTGCCCTAGTGCCGGGCCAACTGACGTCGCCTCACATCGTTCTCGGTCGTCGGCGGTCCTCAACGTACCAACTGCGTACGCCTCCGGCCGCCTCCTCCCTCGGGCCTCGTGATGCTCGTCATTTGGCCCGGCACCCCCGTGTGAGCGTGAGCCATAGCTCCAATTCGTTGGAGTCCCGCTAGGCCCGGGCTGCGCGCCGGAGATGCCGCACGACCGCTCCTCCCACCTCCGCCGTGGAGGCCCGTCCCCCCAGGTCGGCCGGCAGGGCCTTCCCCTCCACCAGAAGGGCCACTGCCGCCCGCCGGATCCGCCGCGCCGCGCGCCGCTCCCCGAGGAAGTCGAGCATCATCTCCGCGGCCAAGATGGCGGCCAGGGGGTTGGCGATCCCCTTCCCGGCGATGTCCGGCGCGGACCCGTGGACCGGCTCGAACATGGAGGGCAGCGCCCGGCTCGGGTTGATATTGGCGCTGGGGGCCAGCCCCATGCTGCCCACGATGGCGGCGGAGATGTCGGTCAGGATGTCCCCGAACTGGTTGGAGGCGACCACCACGTCGAAGCGCTCCGGCGCCCGGACGAAGTTCATGCACGCCGCATCCACCAGCATGGACTCGGCCTCCACGTCCGAAAACTTCCGGGCCACCGCCCAGAAGACCTCGTCCCAGAAGACCATGCTGTACTGTTGGACGTTCGACTTGGTGACGGAGGTGAGGCGCCGGCGCTTGCGGCGCCGGGCGAGGGCGAACGCGTAGCGGATGATCCGCTCGATCCCCAGCCGGGTGAAGATGGAGGTCTGCACGGCTACCTCCTTCGGCGTCCCCCGGTACAGGCGCCCCCCCGTTCCCGCGTACTCCCCCTCCGTGTTCTCCCGGACGACGATGAAGTCGATCGCCCCCGGGGCCTTCCCGGCCAGGGGAGAGCGGACCCCCGGCAGGAGGAGGGCGGGGCGGACGCAAGCGTACTGGTCCAGGCCCTTCCGGAGGCTCAGCAGGGCGTGCTGGGCGATGACGTCGGGCACGTTCGCCGGATCCCCGATGGCCCCCAGGTAGATCGCGTCGAAGCGGGCCAGGACCGTGAGACAGTCGGTCGGCATCACCGCGCCGTGCTTCCGGTACCAGTCGCAGCTCCAGCCGAAGCGGGTGAGGTGGAGGCGAAGCCCCGGCTCCAGGCGCTCGAGGGCGCGGAGCACCTTCACGCCCTCCGCGATCACCTCCTTCCCGATCCCGTCCCCCGGGATGACCGCAATCCGATGCGTCGCCATGGGATCCTCTCCGGGCGGGCGGACTAGGGAAGCGTGCGCTTCTCCAGGCGGACCCGCAGAGTATAGACCAGGTATCCGAACCCCAGGAACAGGGAAAGGGCGAGGAGGAAGGCCCGCGTCTCCACGAGGGCGAGCCCCCCCAGGCCGATGAGGCAGGCGGCCATCAGGAGGTAGCCGGCCGCCCGCATGGTGCACCCGAGGCGGCCTCCCCCGGGGCCGGCGGGCCAATCGCTGAAGAAGACCAGGGCGGCGGCCAGGAGGAAGGCGGCGGCCAGGGTGAGGGCCAGGGCGAAGAGGGGGAGGGTGCTGAGCCAGGCGAGGAGGGTCCCCACGACGGGCGGCGGCGCGGGCACGGGCAGGCTCCGGGCGTGCGGGGGGCCTCAGGCGGGGTCGAGGATCCCCAGGCGGCGGCGCTCCAGGAGGCGGATCCGGTCCCGGAGCTCGGCGGCCCGCTCGAACTCCAGCCGCTTCGCCGCCGCCTTCATCTCCTTCTCCAGGGCAGCGATGAGCCCGGGCAGGTTCTCCCGGGGGACGTAGGCGTCGGCCGCCGGGTCGTGCTCCTTGGGCACCGTGTAGTAGTCCCGCTCGTAGATGCTGCCCAGGATGTCCTGGATCCCTTTCGTGATGCTCTCGGGGGTGATGCCGTGCTCCCGGTTGTAGGCGGTCTGCAGGGCCCGGCGCCGCTCCGTCTCGGCCATCGCCTCGCGCATGGAGCCGGTGGTGGCGTCGGCGTAGAGAAGGACCCGTCCCTCCACGTTCCGCGCGGCCCGCCCCGCCGTCTGGATGAGCGACCCGCTCGACCGCAGGAAGCCCTCCTTGTCGGCATCGAGGATCGCCACCAGCGAGACCTCGGGAATGTCCAGGCCCTCCCGGAGCAGGTTGATCCCCACCAGGACATCGAACTTGCCGAGGCGCAGGTCCCGGATGATCTCGTTCCGCTCCAGGGTGTCGATGTCCGAGTGGAGGTACCGGACCCGGATCCCGGCTTCGGCCAGGTAGTCGGTCAGGTCCTCCGCCATCCGCTTGGTGAGGGTCGTGACCAGGACCCGCTGGTCGGCGGCGGCCCGCTCCCGGATCTCGTGCATCAGATCGTCGATCTGCCCCTTGATGGGCCGGACACCGATGGGGGGGTCGATCAGGCCGGTCGGCCGGATGATCTGCTCCACCACCTTTCCCTGCACCTTCTGCAGCTCGTAGGGGCCGGGAGTGGCCGAGACGTAGATCACCTGGCTGACCGCCCGCTCGAACTCGACGAAGTTTAGGGGCCGGTTGTCCAGGGCGGAGGGGAGCCGGAACCCGTACTCCACCAGGGTCTCCTTGCGGGACCGGTCCCCGTGGTACATCCCCCGGACCTGCGGGACCGTCTGGTGCGACTCGTCAATGATGACCAGGGCGTCCCGGGGCAGGTAGTCCATCAGGGTCGGCGGGGGCTCCCCCGCGTTCCGGCCCGTGAGGTGGCGGGAGTAGTTCTCGATCCCCTTGCAGGACCCGAGCTCTTGCATCATCTCCAGGTCGAAGTGAGTCCGCTGGCCGAGGCGCTGCGCCTCCAGGAGCTTCCCCTGCCGCTCGAACCAGGCCACCCGCTCCTTCAGCTCCTCCAGGATCGCGGTGCTCGCCCGCTGCCGGTGCTCCTCCGGGGTAACGTAGTGGTTGGCCGGGTAGATGGGGATCTGCCGCAGGCGCTCCCGCCGGTCCCCCGTGAGGGGATCGATCTCCCAGAGAGCCTCCACCGTGTCGCCCCACAGCTCGGCCCGGACGGCGGTATCGGCGTAGGCCGGGAAGATCTCCACCGTATCCCCCCGCACCCGGAAGGTCCCCCGCTTGAAGTCCAGATCGTTGCGGGTGTACTGGATCTCCACGAGCTTCCGGAGCATCTCGTCCCGCTGGCAGAAGCCTGCCTCCTCCAGGAAGACCATCATGCCGGAGTAGGCCTCGGGGGAGCCGAGCCCGTAGATGCAGGAGACGGAGGCGATGATGATGACATCGCGCCGCTCCAGGAGCGAGCGGGTGGCCGAGTGGCGGAGCTTGTCGATGTGCGTGTTGATCAGGGCGTCCTTCTCGATGTAGGTGTCGGTCTTGGGGATGTAGGCCTCCGGCTGGTAGTAGTCGTAGTAGGAGACGAAGAACTCGACCGCGTTCTCGGGGAAGAACCCCCGGAACTCGTTGAAGAGCTGGGCGGCGAGCGTCTTGTTGTGGGCGATGAGGAGCGTGGGACGCTCCACGTTGGCGATGACGTTCGCCATGGTGAAGGTCTTCCCCGACCCGGTCACCCCCAGGAGGACCTGGTGTTTCTCCCCCCCCAGGATCCCCTCCGTGAGGCGCTCGATGGCCCGGGGCTGGTCCCCCTTCGGCTGGTATTCGCAGACGAGTTTGAAGCGGCTCATGGCTGTCGGAGCGGGCAAGAACCCGCATCGGAGCATTGTATCACGGCACTCGCGCGGGCTGGATGGCGGGCGGGAGGGCTAGTACGACTTCGGCGCGGCGGGTTCCGAGGCGGGGGCGGCCGGGGGCTCCGGAGCCGCGGGCGGGGCGGCTTCTGCGGCTCTTCCCCCGCCCGCCTCGGTCGGGGCCGTGAGACCGGGGATGCCGGTGGCCCGGACCCGCGCCAGAAAGTGGTCGTAGGGCTCCAGCGGGGCCCAGCCGGCCGGGAGGAGGATCTTGAAGATTTGGCCCCTGTGGATGACGGACGGGTTGCGGCCGATGAGGCTCCGGTTCACCCCGTACACCCGGGGCCACTGCCTCGCGTCCCCGTAGTAGTAGGCGGCGATCAGGTGGAGGTTGTCCTCGGTCTTGACTTGGTGGAGGGCCTCCACCGGAAGGTTCGCCAGCGTCTGCTCGAAGCTCCCGGGCACAGGCTCCCCCGTCGCGGTCTCCTGCGCCCACGCGACCCCCGTCCCCAGGAGCATGAGGAGAACGAGCATCCCCGCCCTGCGCCCAAGCGACCGCGGCATCACGACCTCCTCCCTGCCTCCGGGCCGTTCGCCCGGCCGGCGGCCACCACCCCCGCCGGGAGGTACTTGCGCCACGCCTCCAGGCGCTCGCGCGAGGTCGCCAGAATCCCCAGGTAGAAGACGGAGATGGGCTTCGCGGGGGGCCGGAGGAGGATCATCCCCGCCTCGGGCGGGGTGCGATTCCCCTTCCTGAGATTGCAGGCCCGGCACGCGCTCACCACGTTCTCCCAGACGGTCCGGCCGCCGAGGGAGCGGGGCAGGACATGGTCAATGGTCATCCGCTCCCCGCTGTTGCGGCTGCAGTACTGGCAGGTGTAGCCGTCCCGCTTCAGGATGTTCTTCTTGTTGAAGGAGAGGGTCTGCAGTGGGGGCTTCCGCACGTAGCGGTGCAGGCGGATGACCGAGGGGACGGGGAAGGCGACCGAGGGGGAACGGACGACCCGGCTGGTGTCCTCCACGCGCTCGGCACGGCCCGTGTACAGGAGGACGATCGCTCGGCGGGCACTGCAGACCTGGAGGGCCTCGAAGGTCTGATTGAGGATTAGGACTTTACTTGAGTCCATTCGCGCGACATCCTTCGCCGACCCCCGCGCCCTGGCGTCGGCGCGGAGGGCATCCTACCGGGAGGTGGCCGGGCTTGTCAAGGTGCAAGCGACGGGCCAGAAACGACGCCCCTCAGCCGGATCGCCCCCCGGGGCGAGGGGCGAGGTGGCGGGACACGGTGTCGAGCAGGATCCCTTCCCGGAGGCCCCCGTCGGTCACGGTGAGCCCCTCGAATCCAAGGACCGCGAGCGTCTCCGCGAGGAGGCAGGTCCCGGCCACGATGACGTCAGCCCGGCCGGGCTCGAGTCCGGGAAGGCGCTGGCGCTCCCCGAGGGGAATCCCGGCGAGCCACGCGAGGAGTTCTCGGACGCGACCGCTGGTGAGTCGGTGCCCCGTCACCCGCTCGGGATCGTACGGGTCGAGGCCCAGCTCGAGCGCGGCCAGCGTGGTGACGGTTCCCGCCGTCCCGATGGCCTCGGCGGATCCGAGGTCGCCCTGGAACGGGACCCCCGCCGCCAGCGCCTCCCGGACGTGGACGCGCAACGCGGCCAGCGCGGCTGCCGGCGGCGGGTCATCCGGGAGGAAGCGCTCGGTCAGCTTGACGACGCCGAGCGGGAGGCTGACGCTTGCCCGCGGCAGGCCGCCCGCGGCCAGCGTGAGCTCGGTGCTCCCGCCACCGATGTCGATGATGAGGCAGCGGGAGGCGGGGCGCGGCAGGACGTAGAGCGCCCCGAGCGTGGTGAGGCGCGCCTCCTCGTCGGGGCCCACGATCTCCACGGGACAGCCGGCCGTGGTGGCGGCCTCGAGAAAGGTCTCCCGGTTCGCCGCTTCCCGGGCGGCGCTCGTCGCAACGGCCCGCACGGCGAGGGCCCCCAGGCGGCGGGCTGCCGCGGCATACCCTGCGAGGGCGGCCACGGTCCGCTCGATGGCGGCCGCGGTGAGCCGCCCCGTGGCCTCCAGGCCCTCCCCCAGGCGGGTAATGGTCTGGGCCTGGTGCAGGACGGCGTAGGCGCCGGGTGCTTGCGCCTCGGCCACCAGCAAGCGCACCGTGTTGGTCCCGACGTCGATGGCGGCGAAGCGCGGCATCAGGTGCGGGCCGCCCGCGCCCGCTCGGCCAGGGCCTTCACGACGGCCGGGTCCGGCCGGACGACGATCGTCTTCTCCCGCGTGATGAGGGCCTCCCCCACCTTCCCCGCCTTCGGCTTCCGGACGTGCCGGACCTCGGTGTAGTCTACGGGGACCTTGGTCTGGCCCCGGGCCTTGCTGTAGTACGCGGCGAGGACCGCCGCCTCCCGCAACGTTCGCGCCGGGACCTGGGGGTCCGCCTTCTCCGTCCGGACGAGGACGTGCGAGCCGGAGGCCCCCTGGGCGTGGAGCCAGAGGTCGTGGCCCCGAGCCAGCCGGAAGGTGAGCGCGGCGTTGCCCTGACTGCTCTTGCCCACCAGGATCTCCCGCCCCTCGCTGGAGAGGAAGCGTCTCGGGGCCGGGCCCTCCCCGGGGGGCCGGCGGGCCGTCACCGTCCGCTCCGAACCGGCGCGCGGGGCGAAGGTCCGCCGGAGGGCTTCGGCTTCTCCGGGGGGCAGGGATCCGCTTCCGAGCCTCGCCTCCGCCTCCGCGAGGCGCTTGAGGGTCTCCTCGGTTTCCTGCAGCCGGGCTCGCAGGAGGGGGAAGCCGCGGCGGGCCTTGGCGGCCCGCTTGAAATACGCGGCGGCGTTCGCCCGGACCGGGAGGCTCGGATCCAGCGGGATCGGGAGGGAAGCCTCGGGGCCGGCGGCATAATCCGGGAGGGTGACCGAGGCCGCGCCCCGCCGGACCGCCTGCTGGTTCGCGACCAGCAGATCCCCCATCCGCTGCCACCGGTCCGCCTCGGCCGCCCTGGCCAGGTCCCCCCGCAGCGCCTGCGCCCGCCGCTCGAGGCGGGCGGTCGCCCGGATCAGGAGGCGCTCCAGGGAGCCGCGTTCTTCCTCCGGCCGGCCGGCCCGGTGCGCGTCGCGCCAGATCAGCAGCGCCCGGCTCATGCTCTCGACGGGGCGCTGGGCGGCTGCGGGGTGGGCCGTGAGCGGGATGGCGCTCACCCCCCGTACCGCCTCCCCCTCGAGGAGGAGGCGGGGAGCGAACGGGCCGTTTCCCATCGCGCGCAGCTCCTCGAGCGCCGGAAAGAGGGCCAAGGGATCCGGGGAGGCCGCGCGCGCGGCGATCTCCCGGGCCAGGACGGTCCCGAGGGGGGGCAGCGCGGCCCGGAGGGCCCGGAAGGGAGGCTCTCCTGCCGCCAGGAAGGAGGCGAGCAGTCCCGCGAGATCCGCGGGCGTCTCGGGGGGCCTCGGGGCCGCCGGACCGCCGGGCCGGAAGTCTTGGGGGATCGTGAGGAGGAGCCGGTCCGGGCTGCGGAGCAGCGCCCCCGGGCGGCGGGGCAGGAGGTGCACGTCGAGCGTGACCGCCCCCGCGTCGAAGATCAGGCGGACGTCCCGCGCCCACGCGTGCACACCGACGTCGGTGAGGGCCCGGCCGCGGAGCGCCTTCGCCGCAGCCCGGGCGAGCGGCTCCCGGCTGCCTTCCTCGGCCCGCTCCGTCAGGGCCAAGATCGGCCTGCCCCGCGTCAGATCGAGGAGCAGGGAAGGCGCGCCGCGGAAGCGCAGGGAGAGCGCGGGTCCGCCTCCCGCCGCGCCCGCGACATGACGGCCGAGCAGCGCCTCGCGGATCTCGCGGGCGGCGGCGAGGAGGCAGAGGAAGTCCATGGGATCTCCAGGGCGCGGATGATAGCGGCTTTGCGAGGGGAAGTAAAGGCGCGGCAGCGCTCGGGAATTTGACAGGGAAGGGGTCTTTCAGTAGATTAGGAAAGTTTCGCGCCCCCCACGGGTGCAGGCCGCCTCCGGAAGGCGGAAAGGGCTGCGATGCTCAAGAGCATGACGGGCTTCGGCAGGGGCGAACACACCACCCCACGCGCCCACTACCGGGTTGAGGTCCAGGCGGTCAACCACCGCTTCGTCGAGGTCCGCGCCCGGCTCCCCCGCCGCCTCTGGCACCTGGAGCACCAGATCCAGCGGGAGGTGCAGCAGCGGTTCGGGCGGGGCCGCTTCGAGGTCCACCTCTCGGAACGCCTCCTGACCGAACCGTCCAGGACGATCCGGGTGGACCGGGCCGCGGCGCGGGACTTCGTGGCCGCCGTCCGCGCCCTCCAGGAGGAGTTGGGGCTCCCCGGGAGCCTCTCGGTGGAGGCCCTGGCCGGCCTCCGGGACCTGGTAAGCTTCGAGGAGCCGGAGGAGGAGGCCGGCGCCGCCTGGGAGGAAATCCAGCCCGCCCTGGAACAGGCCTTCGCGGATCTGGAGGTGATGCGGGAGAAGGAGGGGGCCGCTCTGGCCGCGGAGCTCCGGCACCGCCTCGATCTCCTGGAGCGGGGGCTCGCGGCGGTCCTGGCCCGGGTCCCCGGGACGGTGGCCGCGTACCGGGCGCGGCTCCAGGAGCGGGTGGCGGCCCTGGCGGGCGGGGTCCCGCTGGATCCCGGCAGGCTGGAGCAAGAGGTAATCCTCTTCGCCGACCGGGCCGATATCAGCGAGGAGGGGGCGCGCCTGACGAGCCACCTCGCCCAGTTCCGGGACCTCCTGGACGCCCCTGGCCCGCAGGGGCGCAAGCTGGAGTTCCTCCTCCAGGAGATGCACCGGGAGGTGAATACGCTGGGGACCAAGGCGGCCGACGCGGCCATCGCGGCGGAGGTCGTGACGATGAAGGCCGAGCTGGAGAAGTTGCGGGAGCAGATCCAGAACGTGGAGTGAGCGGGCCGCGGCCTGGCGTGGCTCCCGCCCCCGGGGGTCTCTTCCGTGAGGAGGGGAGGGTGGCGACGGAGCTCCTGAACGTTGGCTTTGGCAATGTGGTGGTGGCCAGGCGCATCATCGCCATCGTCGACCCCAGCTCTGCCCCCAGCAAGCGGCTCAAGGACGAGGCCAAGGAGATGCGGAAGCTGGTGGACGCCACCAACGGGCGCCGGACCCGCGCCATCATCGTGACCGACAGCGACCACGTGGTCCTCTCGGCCATCCAGGCGGAGACGCTGGCGCAGCGCCTGACGGGGGAGCCGGCGGAGGCGTAGCGGGGGCCGGGGAAGGACGTGCGTGAAGTCGGAGCGGCTCCTGATCGTGGTGTCGGCCCCGTCGGGCGCGGGGAAGACGACCCTCTGCGAGGAGGCCGTCCGGCGGCTGCCCCGCCTCGTGCATTCCGTGTCCTATACGACCCGGCCCCCCCGGCCGGACGAGTCCGACGGGCGGGACTACCACTTCGTGGAGGAGGGGACCTTCAAGCGCATGGTGGCGGAGGGCGCGTTCGCGGAATGGGCGACCGTCCACGGGCACCTCTACGGGACCTCCCGGAAGGACCTGGAGGCCCACTTCGCGCACGGCAACGACGTGATCCTGGACATCGACACCCAGGGGGCGGCCATCCTGCGCGCGGCCTATCCGGAGGGGGTCTTCATCTTCATCCTGCCCCCCTCCTTCGCCCAGCTGGAGGCGCGGCTCCGGGCGCGGGGGACCGACCGGCCCGAGGAGATCGCCCGGCGCCTTGCGCGAGCGCGGACGGAGATGGCCGCGTACCCCGAGTACGAGTACGTAGTGGTCAACGACGACGTGGAGCGGGCGGTGGAGGTGCTCTGCGCCATCATCACCGCCGAGCGGTCAAAGAGCCGCCGCTTCACCCCGGCGCCCGACATGGCGCCCGGCCGGTGAGGGCGGCAGGAGGACGGAGCCCATGCCTTTAGTCCCTATCGAGGAGATCCTCGACAAGGCGGACAGCAAGTACCGCCTGGTCATCATCGCCGCCAAGCGGAGCAAGCAGCTCGCCCGGGGGGCCCCGCCCCTGATCCAGACCCGCAGCGTCAAGCCCACCTACATCGCCCTCGAGGAGTTGGCGTCGGGGGTGGTGGACTACAGCGTGGTTCCGCTGGAGGAGGCGGTGGCGGCCGGGATGCTCGTGGAGGAAGGGGGAAAGCCCACCTGGTTCCGGGATCTGGCGCCGGAGGCGGTGGCGGTCGAGGAGGAAGAGGAGGAGGGCGCCCCCGAAGCCGAGGCGCCGGAGGAAGTTGTCGCAGAGGTGGAGGAGGCGGCCCCTGCGCCGCCGGCGGAAGCCCCCATTGTGCCGGATGCGGAGGTGGTGGACCTGGAGTCGCTCGAGAAGGCCGAGGAAGAGGAGGAGGAGTAATCGGGTCCGAGGCCCACTGCCCGCTTGCCGAGGCGCGCCGGCGGCTGCTCGGCCTTCTGCCCGCGCGGGCAGTCGAGCAGATCCCGCTGGCCGCCGCGACGGGGCGGGTCCTGGCGGAGCCGGCGCTCTCGGCCCTGGCTGTTCCCCCCCAGGACTGCGCCGCCATGGACGGGTATGCGGTCCGAGCGGCGGACACCGCGGGCGCCGGACCCCATCGTCCCAGCCGGCTGTCGCTCCTGGCCGGGGACCTCACGGCGGGCCGCGCGCAGGTGCCTCCCGTCGCCCCGGGCCAGACGGTGCGGATCATGACCGGGGCGCCGCTGCCGGCGGGAGCGGATGCCGTCGTCCCCTGGGAGAGGGCGCGGGAGGAGGCGGGGGGCCTCCTCTTCGGGGAGCCGGTTGTACCCGGGAGCCACGTCCGGCGCCGGGGCCAGGAACTCCGCCCCGGCGCCGTTTGCTTTCCGGCGGGGCGGTTCCTGACGGCCTTCGAGGTGGGCCTCCTGGCCTCGGCCGGATGCGCCACCGTGTCCGCATGGGCGCGCCCCCGGGTGGCCGTCCTGGCGACGGGCAGCGAGCTCCGCGACCTGGCGGAGCCGGCAGCGCCGGGGCGGGAGGTGGTGGCCAGCAACGGCTATATGCTGGCGGCCCAGGTGGCGGAGTGGGGAGGGCTGCCGGACCGCCGGCCCCCGGTCGGCGACGACCCCGAGGCCCTGGTCCGCGCCGTCCGGTCTGCGGAGGCTCCGGTGGTCGTGACCACGGCAGGGACAGGGAGGGGGGTGCACGACTTCCTGACGGCCGTCTGGGCGGCCCTCCGGGCGGAGGTGGTGGTGCCCGGGGTCGCCATCCGGCCCGGCTCGACGACGCGGGTCGCCCGCCTGGGAGAGCGGATCCTCCTGGGGCTTCCGGGAGGCCCCGGGGCGGCGTGGGCCGCCTTCCACGCCCTGGTGGGGCCGGCCCTCTGGGCGTGGGGAGGGGTTGCCGCCGAGCCGCTGGCGGTCAGGGCGGCACTGGCCGAGGTCGTCAGCACGGAGGCCGGCGTGACGCACCTCATCCGAGGCCGGCTCATGCCCGCAGGAGAGGGCTGGCGATTCGCGCCGGCCCGGACCGGGGCCACGGGTGTGGCCATCCTCGAGGGGACGGATCGGGAGATCGCAGCGGGGGCGGTGGTCCGGGTGGAGCTGCTCCCGCCGCGCCCGGCGCCGGGGACGGAATGACGGGGGCGGTCCTGGCCGGCGGGAAGTCCTCCCGCATGGGGAGGAACAAGGCCCTCCTCACGTTCGGCGGGAAGCGCCTCATCGAGCGGATCGTCACCGCCCTGCGGGACCTGTTCCCGGAGGTGCTGGTCATCGGCGGGACACCGGGCCCCTACGACGATCTGGGGGTTCGGGTGGTCCCGGACCTCATCCCGGAGAAAGGGTCGCTGGGGGGCATCTACACGGCCGTGGCCGCGGCTCGCCATCCCCACGCCTTCGTGATGGCCTGCGACATGCCCTTCTTCAATTCTCCCCTCGTCCGGCACATGCGGGCGCTGGCGGCGGAGGCGGATATCGTCATCCCCCGATCGCCCGAGGGACTCCAGCCTCTGCACGCGATCTACGGGAAGGCCTGCCTCCCGCACATGGAGGAGGCGATCCGGTCGGACGACCTCAAGATCACCCGATTCTTTCGCCAGGTCCGGGTGCGGGAAGTCGGCCCGGAGGCGTTGGCGGCCCTCGACGTGGAGGGGCTGGCCTTCCTGAACGCCAACACGCCGGAGGAGTTCGCCGAGGCCCTCGCCCGGTGGACCGCGCAGCAGGAGGGCCGATGCGCCGCCTCCTGAGCGCATCCTGGCTCCTTCCCGTAACGGGACCCCCCATCCCGGACGGCGCCCTCCTGGTGGCGGGGGGCCGCATCGAGGCCGTGGGGCCCCGGGCCGTCCTGAGGGAGGCCCGGGCCGACGCCCCCGAAGAGGCCTTCCCCGGGGCGGCGCTCCTCCCCGGCCTGGTGAATGTGCACACGCACCTCGAGCTCTCCGGCCTCCGGGGCACGCTCCCCGGGGGGCGAGGCTTCCTCCCCTGGCTCCTGGCGCTCATCGAGAAGAAGCGCACCCTGGATGCCCCCTGGTACCGCGCCTCGGTGGCAGCGGGAATCGAGGCGCTGCTCCGGGCCGGGACCACCTGCGTGGGGGAGGTGAGCTCCGCCGGCGTGAGCCCCCCCTTGCTGCGCGAGAGCGGGCTCCGGGGGGTCATTTACTGGGAGGTCCTGGGCCCGGACGGCACCCAGGCGGAGGCCCTCGCGGCCAGGGCGGCGGCGGACCTGGCCGCCCTCGCTGCCCTGGTCCGGGGCACGCCCCTCGCGGCCGGCCTTTCCCCCCACTCCCTCTACAGCACGACCCCTGCCCTCCGGGCCGCGCTGCGGCGCTTGCGGGACGTCGGTCCCTGGCCGGTCAGCATCCACGCCGCGGAGAGTCGCGAGGAGGTGCAGTTCGTGCAGGAGGGGGTCGGCCCCTTCTGGGAAAGCCTGCTGAAGCCCCTCGGCGTCGCAGCGCCGCAGGGGTGCGGGATGGGGCCCCTCGCCCTTCTGGAGGCGGAGGGGTGGCTCACCCCCGGGACGGTCGTCGTCCACGCGGTGCAGGCGGAGGCCGCCGACGCCGCGCGCCTGGCCCGGACGGGAGCCGCCGTGGCCTGCTGCCCCCGGAGCAACGCCGCCCTGGGCGTGGGCGCCCCGCCCCTCGCGGCCCTGCGGCTGGCGGGGGTCCGGGTCGGGCTGGCGACCGATTCGCTCGCGAGCGCCCCGAGCCTCAGCCTCTGGGACGAGCTCCGCGCGGCCCGCCCCCTCCTGCCGGAGCTGCGCCCGCGGGATTGGCTCCGGATGCTCACGCTCGGGGGGGCGGAGGTGCTGGGTCTCGCGGATCGGGTCGGCTCCCTCGCGCCGGGGAAGGAGGCCGACTGCATCGCGGTGCGGGTGCCGGAGGGAGAGGACCCGGAACGGTGGCTTCTGGAGGGGGTCTCGGAGGATGCGGTCTGCTTCGGCATGGTGGGGGGAAGAGTCCTCCTGGATGCCCGGGCCGCGGCAGGAGACCAGCATGGCCGCTGAGCCGCTCCACCTCGGGAAGGTGGCCTACCTGAACTGCGAGCCGGTCTACGCCGGCCTGGAGGAGGGGGCCACGCCGGCCCGGTGCACCATCGTGGAGGGGACGCCGGCCGCGCTGAACGAAGCCCTGATGGGCGGGAGGCTGGACATCTCGGTCATCTCCTCTCTCGCCTACGCGCGGGCCACGGAAGCGCTCCGCCTCCTTCCGAACCTGGCCATCGCCTGCGACGGTCCGGTGGTCAGCGTTCGCTGCTTCAGCCGGGTCCCGTGGCGGGATCTCACGGGCCGGCGCGTCCTGCTGACCCCCGCGTCGATGACCTCCGCCTGCCTCCTGCGGGTTCTCCTGCACCGGCGGTTCGGCGTCGAGCCGGAGTACGTTGCCGCGGCCGACGGGGAGGAGCTGCCCGTGGATGTGGCTGCCGGCCTGCTCATCGGCGACCCGGCGCTGCGGGAGGCCACCAGGGGGCGGTTCCCCTTCGACCTCGACCTGGGGGAGGAGTGGAAGGCGTGGACCGGCCTCCCGTTCGTCTTCGCCGTATGGGCGGTCCGGACGGAGGTCTGGGATGATCGGGCGGAGGAGGTCCGGGCCCTGCACCGGGCCCTGACGGCGTCCAGGACCTACGGGCTGGCCCGGGCGGAAGCGATTAGCCGCGCGGTCCACGCCCGCGTCGGGATGACGGAGGAAGCCTGCCTGGCCTACTTCCGGAAGCACCTCTCCTTCGATCTGAGCCCCCGCCACCTGGAGGGGCTGCGGGCCTTCTTCGCGCTGCCCGAAGTGCGGGCGGAGGTGGGCAGGACCGTCCCGCTCCGGTTCATTGACTAAGGTGCAGCTATGCACTCCCGGCCGACGCGCCATCCACAGGCCGGAGCGTCCCCGTGGAGCATCACTCACCTTGAGAGGTTATTTATGCAGTTCCCTTCAAACTTCCTTTCGCCACCGCTCCCGTCGAGGGACCCTACAGGACCGCTGGCGTAGCCCCCGATCGAGCATTGGATTCCAAAACCGATGTTGAGCCCAGTGGTGGAGTTTGGCTCGTTGAAGATCGCACCGATGCTGAGATTGACGCCGGAGTTCTCATTGACACTTATCCCATCGCCGCCGTTACTGCTAATGTCGTTAGTAGCGATCTGGGCATGAGAGGCCTGGTGGACGAAAACGCCATGGCCTCCGTTGCCACTGATACCGCCGCCGATACTCGGGCTAATAGCTTTGTTGCCCGCGATGCGGGCGTTCGAAGACCGGGATACCCTGATCCCGTTGCCGCCGTTGCCCTGGATCGTGTTGGGCATTGGCGTCAAGTCATCGAAGCTCGAGTGGCCGATTCGGGCTGAGCTGCTCTCAGTGACGTTTATCCCGTCAGCGCCGTTGTTCTGTATCGTGTTGCGGATTATTCGCGCAAACGAGAACCGGAGGAAAACCCCGTCCCTGGCCTGATTCTCAATGATATTATTCTCCAGTCGCACCGCAGCCCCATCGACGATACTTACTCCGTCGCTCGTCCCGTTGCCGGTGATGATGAAATTCCTAATCCTGACGTTCCTTGCGCCGTTTACACCAACAGCGCCATTTAAGGGCGCGCCCGAGGGAGTTTGACTGAAAATTGTGGCCCTTGCCGTTGCGCCAGGCGCCAGGCCATCCAGGGTGATATTGGCTAAATGCCCCCCCACGTTGATATTTTGCTCAAAACAAGTTCCCGTCACGAAGATGAGCGCCCCCGATGGGAAGGCAAAGTTGATGGCGTCCTGAATTCTGCCGCCAGCATCGCAATCCACGACCACTTGCGCCTCTCCAATCGAAGGCAGAAGCCACGGGAACGGCACAAGCGTTATTGCGATCGCCAGGAAGAACACCTTGGAGTTTTTCATTGGACTCCCTCCCTCCACTTTGGCACGACGGAGTCTAAGACACCCGCAAGAGGAGGTGGCGGCAGGTGAAACTGTGCTTGGGGAGAGGTTCGAACAGGAAGGTTGGCCAAGAACGCTAGCGATGATTTACTCTCCTGTCAAGAGGAGAGGAGTGGACATAAGATGGTGGAGTTGTGCGGATCCGAATTGGGGCTCCACGCGAGGAGCTATCGCTAACTTGAGTCTCCTGCGGTATCTCCTTGAAAGTCAGGATTGACAGCCAGATTGATCCGAGGGAGCAGATGATCAGCAAGCGGGCGGAGGAGATCCAGCCCTTCCTGGCCATGGAGGTGCTGGAGCGGGCCACCGTCCTGGAGCGGCAGGGGGCCCGCATCATCCATCTGGAGGTGGGGGAGCCCGACTTCCCCACGCCGGCCTGCATCCAGGAGGCGGCGACCCGGGCTCTCAGCGAGGGGCGGACCAAGTACACTCACAGCCTGGGCCTGCCGGCCCTGCGCGAGGCCATCGCGGCGCACTACCGCGAGCGCTACGGGGTCACGGTTTCCCCCGAGCAGATTTTGGTAACCGCCGGGACCTCGCCGGCGATGTGGCTCCTCTTCTCCGCCGTGCTTCAGCCGGGAGACGAGGTCATCCTCACGAACCCCCATTACGCCTGCTACCCGAACATCGTCCGCTTCGCCGGGGGGGAGCCGGTCCTGGTCCCGACCCCCGAGGCGGATGGCTTTCAGTTCCGGCCCGAGGCGGTGGCGGAGCACGTAACGCCCCGGACGCGCGCCATCCTGCTGAACTCCCCCGCCAATCCCACCGGGACGCTCCTCCCCCCGGAACGGATGCGCGCCCTCGCCGGGCTCGGTCCCCTCGTCGTGTCGGACGAGATCTACCACGGCCTGACGTATGAGGGCCGGGAGCACTCGATCCTGGAGTTCACGGACCGGGCCGTGGTCCTGAACGGGTTCTCCAAGGCGTACGCCATGACCGGCTGGCGACTGGGCTACGCGATCCTCCCCCCCGCCCTCGTCCGGCCCCTCCAGAAGATGCACCAGAACTTCTTCATCTCCGCGAGCGATTTCGTCCAGTGGGCGGCGGTGGCGGCCCTGCGGGAGGCCGGGCCGGACGTGGAGAAGATGCGGAAGACCTACGACGAGCGGCGCCGGTTCCTCCTCCACGGCCACCGGGCCCTCGGCTTCGCCGTCCGCCACGAGCCCACGGGCGCCTTCTACATCCTCGCCGATGCTCGCCGCTTCGGGGCCGACTCCCTGCGCCTGGCCTTCGACATCCTGGAGCGGGCCCACGTGGGGCTGGCCCCCGGGATTGACTTCGGGTCCGGGGCGGAGGGCTACCTCCGCTTCTCCTACGCGAACTCGCTGGCGAACCTGGAAGAGGCGCTCACGCGGCTGCGGCGGTACCTGGAGTCCGGGACTCGGTGAGAGGTCCGGGACCGATGCGGCGGCGCGTGGACCTGCTCATCTTCGACCTGGACGGGACGCTCGTGGACTCCCGCCTGGACCTGACCGCGTCGGTGAACCACGCCCTCGGCCGCCTGGGGCTGCCGCCCCTCTCCGTCGAGACCGTGGCGGGCTTCGTCGGGGACGGGGTCGGGCCGCTGCTCGCGCGGGCCCTGACGGCAGAGCGGGGCCCGGTGACCGAGGCGGAGGTGGAGGCGGGGCTCCTGACCTTCCGGGAGCACTATGCGAGCCACCTCCTCGATGCGACCCGCCCCTACCCGGGCGTCCCCGAGGCGCTCCAGGCCCTCAGCCACAAGGCCATGGCGGTGGCCACCAACAAGCCTCAGGGCTACGCCCTGACCATCCTGGAGGGGCTCGGCCTCCACCACCACTT
>DASYVA010000136.1 GCA_036000645.1 Candidatus Methylomirabilis sp. | reverse complement strand
TCGGTGATGGAGATGACGTTGGTGGGTATGTAGGCCGAGATGTCCCCCGCCTGGGTCTCGATGATGGGGAGGGCGGTCAGGCTGCCCGCTCCCTTCTTGTCGTTGAGCTTGGCCGCCCGCTCCAGGAGCCGGCTGTGCAGGTAGAAGACGTCTCCCGGGTAGGCCTCGCGGCCCGGGGGCCGTCTCAGGAGGAGCGAGATCTCGCGGTAGGCCGCGGCGTGCTTGCTGAGGTCGTCGTAGACGCAGAGGGCGTGGCGCTTGCTGTCCCGGAAGAACTCACCGATCGCGCAGCCGGCGTAGGGGGCCAGGTAGAGGTAGGGGGCGGGGTCGGCGGCGGCGGCGGCCACGATGATCGTGTAGGCCATGGCCCCGAACTCCTCGAGGGTCCGGGCCACCTGAGCGACCGTCGACTGCTTCTGGCCGATGGCCACGTAGATGCAGATGACGTCCTGCCCCTTCTGGTTGATGATCGTGTCCACCGCGACCGCGGTCTTGCCGGTCTGGCGGTCCCCGATGATCAGCTCGCGCTGCCCGCGGCCGATGGGGACCATGCCGTCGATGGCCTTGATCCCGGTCTGGAGGGGCTCCCGCACCGGCTGGCGGTCCACCACCCCGGGGGCGATGACCTCGAGGGGGTTGAAGTGGGTGGTGGCGATGGGCCCCTTGCCGTCGATGGGCTGGCCGACGGGGTTCACGATCCGGCCGACCATGGCGTCGCCCACCGGCACGGACATGATGCGCCTGGTCCGCTTGACCTCGTCCCCTTCCTTGATGAGGGCGGCCTCGCCGAGGAGCACCGCTCCCACGGAGTCTTCCTCCAGGTTGAGCGCGATGGCCATGACCCCGTGGGGCAGCTCGAGGAGCTCGCCCGCCATGCAGCTCTCCAGGCCGTGGATGCGGGCGATGCCGTCGCCCACCGTGAGCACGGTGCCCACCTCCGCCACGTCCACCCCGGCGGTGAAGCCCCCGAGCTGCTCCTTGATGATCCTGGTGATCTCCCCGGCGCGAATCTCCATGGCGATTTTTTATCGACCCCCCACCCTAGCGGCCCCGGACCAGGCTTTCGCGCAGGGCCTGCAGCCGGCCGCGCACGGTGCCGTCGTACGTCTTGCCTCCCATGCGGACGAGCAGGCCGCCGAGGACCTCGGGGGCCGCCCGAGCGGAGAGCTCCACCCCGCGGCCGGAGGCCTTCTGGAGGGCAGCGGCCAGGGCGTCCCGCTGCGCCTTGGAGAGGGCCACCGCGGAGACCGCCTCCGCCGCGACCACGCCCCGGTGGTCGTTCCACAGCTCGCCATAGGCCTCGCCGATGCCGGGGAGGAGAGCCAGGCGGTCGCGCGCCACGAGGAGGTCGACCAGCCGCTCGAGGAGCGGCCCCGGGCGGGCCTTCTGCCAGAGCGCGGCCAGAACCTTCCGCTTCCGGTCCACCCCGACCGCGGGGTGCTGGAGGATTCGCGCGAGCTCGGGGTTGCCGAGGAGGAGGTCCCCCACTTCGAGCAGCTCCTGCCGGAGCCCCTGCGCGTCGCCCTTGTTCTCGAGGACGACCTCGAGGAGGGCGCGCGCGTAGCGACGGGCGAGGGCCCGGGACGGGCCCCTCATGAGGTCCCCCCGCGGCGCTCCCGTGGGACCGCGGCAGTCGACCTCGTCCGCTGGTTTTCCCTCGGTGACAGTTTCATCGCGCTGGTCGGCCCCTGGACCGGGAGCCCTCGGTGCGCAAGCGGGGGGAATCTACCACGGGAGCAAACGGGCAGTCAAAGATGGCGCGGGTCAGTCCACGAGGACGATCGGTTGCGGCCCCGCGGGGACGGCGCGTCCGATGGCTCGCGCCTCGGGCCGCTCCGCCAGGAGCCCCGCGAGATGCTCCGGGCGAACGAGGAGGAGGAGACCGCCCGAGGTCTGCGGGTCGTAGAGCAGGACGCGCAGGGCCTCGTCCACCGCCGTCCGCGACTCCACCTGCGGCTCGAACTCCCGCCGGTTGGCCTTGAGGCCGCCCGCCTGGAAGCCCGGGGCGAGGCTTAGGGCCGCTTCGAGCAGCGGGAGCTCGGCGGGCCGGATCTCCAGGGTCAGCCGGCTCTCCCGGGCCACGTTCAACGCGTGGCCGACGAGGCCGAACCCGGTCACGTCGGTGGCGGCCCGGACGCCGTGGCGGAGCGCCGACTCGGCGGCCGCGCGGTTCAGGGTGGCCATGGAGCGCGTGGATGCGGCGACGGCCGCTTCCGGGGCCCGCCCGGCCTTGAGCGCGGTCGCGATCACCCCCGTGCCGAGCGGCTTGGTGAGGACGACCACGTCCCCGGCCCGGCCCCCCGCGTTGGTGAGAATCCGCTCCGGGTCCACGAGGCCGGTGACCGCGTAGCCGAACTTGATCTCGGGGTCGCGCACCGTGTGTCCCCCGAGGAGCACGCAGCCCGCCTCCCGGAGCTTGCCCGCCCCGCCCCTCACGATGGCGGCCGCCCACTCCGGAGGGAAGTCGCTCTCGGGGAAGCCGGCGATGGCGAGCGCGGTCAGGGGCCGGCCCCCCATCGCGTAGACGTCGGAGAGGGCGTTGGCGGCGGCGATCGCCCCGAAGGCCTCGGGATCGTCCACCACCGGGGTGAAGAAATCCACCGTCTGCACGAGGGCGGTCGTTGAATCGAGACGGAACACCCCGGCGTCGTCCCCGGTCGTGTGGTCCACCAGCACCCGAGGGTCGTCGTTCGCCGTCAGTCCGCCCAGGACCTGGGCGAGCTCGGAGGGCCCGAGCTTGCTCGCTCAACCCGCGCAGGCCACCCGCTCGGTCAGCCGGCGGATCCGCTCCCGCTCGTCGGTCATCTCCCCGTCCCTTCCGGTCCGCCTCGGCCGAGTATAGAAGAACGTATATAAGGTCGTGCCCTCCCCGCGGGGAAAGGCGGGGCGGGACGGGCGGTCAGGAGCCGCCGCCCCCCGCGGGGAGGAAGGCTCCCTTGGGCGGGGAGCCCATCTGACAGTCGCCCTGGAAGAACGCGCCGTCCTCGATCACGAGCTTGGGGGAGATCAGGGTGGCCTGCACCTTCGAGCCGGCCAGGAGCTCGATCCGTTGCCGCCCGTGCACCCGCCCGCTCACCGTGCCCCGGATGGAGACCACTCCGCAGTCGATGTCCGCGTCCACCTGGCCCGACTCCCCGATGATCAACGTGTTGTCGGAGACGATTTTCCCCTTGAGGCGCCCGTCGATGCGGAGGGTGTCCCGAAAGCGAAGCTCCCCCAGGAACTCCGTCCCTTCGTCCATGAAGCCGTTGAGATCCTCGGCCGCCAGGCCTTTGAGCTTGATCATCGTTCTTCGACCCCCCACCCTGTCCCTCCCCACGCAGGGGGAGGGGAACGCTGTTGCTCGTCTGGCTCCGCGCCCTTCTTCGACCCCGCCCCTATCTCTCCCCGCGAGGGAGAGGGGAACGCCGTCGCCACTCGGGGCCACGATAGCACGGGGCGGGGACGGCCCTCGTCAACGCCCGCGTCCCGCCCGGAGGAGGAGCTCGAACAGCCGGTTCAGCTCCGCCTCGCTCGAGAAGGGGATGCGCAGGGTCCCGCCCTTGCCCCGACGACTGATCCGGACCCGTGTCCCCAGGGCGGCCCGCAGCCGCTCCTCGGCGGCCCGGGTGTTGGCGTCGCGCCGGCTCGAGGTGCGCTTCCGGGGCGCGCGCAGGAGAGCGACCCGCCGCTCCACCTCCCGCACCGAGAGCCCCTTGCGGGCGACCTCCCGCCCCAGGGCCACCTGGTCCTCGGCCCCGTCGAGGGCGAGGAGGGCGCGGGCGTGGCCCGCGTCGAGCCGGCCCGTGGCGAGGAGGTCGCGCAGCTCGCGAGGGAGACGGAGGAGGCGGAGGGTGTTGGCGATGGTGGACCGCTCGCGTCCCACCCGGCGCGCCACCTCTTCCTGGGTGAGGCGAAACTCCTCCTGCAGCCGGTGGAAAGCCTGGGCCTCCTCCAGCGGGGTCAGCTCCTGGCGCTGGATGTTCTCGACGAGGGCCAGCTCGAGGAGCCTCTCGTCCGGCACCTCCCGCACGACCACGGGGACGGTGCCGAGGCCGATCTGCCGCGCGGCCCGCCAGCGCCGCTCCCCCGCGATGATCTGGTAGCGCTCCCCCACCCGGCGGACGAGGATCGGCTGGACCATCCCGCTCTCCCGGAGGGAGGCGGCCAGCTCGCCGAGCCGGGCGGGGTCCAGGGCCGAGCGGGGCTGGAAGGGGTTCGGGTCGAGGTGGTCGATGGGGACCTCGGCGCTTCCCGGCTCGGACAAGGGGACGGCCCCTCCCTCCGGCTCGGGAATCGGCAGGAGGGCCGAGAGCCCCTTGCCGAGGGCGCGCCGCTTCGGGCCCGTCATGGGCAGCGCCGTCTCACCGGGCGAAGAGGGCCATCTGCCCGTGGGACATGAGCTCCTGGGCCAGCTCCAGGTAGGCCTCGGCGCCCTTCGAGCGGATGTCGTAGAGGAGGACCGGCTTGCCGAAGCTGGGGGCCTCGGCGAGCCGGACGCTCCTCGGAACCTGGGTCTTGAAGACCTGGTCGTGGAAGTGGCCCCGCACTTCTCCGATCACCTGCTGGGTGAGGTTCGTGCGCTCGTCCACCATGGTCAGGATCACCCCTTCGATCTCGAGGCTCGGGTTCAAGGCCCGCTTGATCCGCTGGATGGTGGAGGTCAGCTCGGAGACCCCTTCCAGGGCGAAGTACTCGCACTGGAGGGGGATCAGGACGCGGTCGGCGGCGACCAGGGCGTTCACCGTGAGGAGGCCCAGGCTGGGAGGGCAGTCGATGAACACGTAGTCGAACCGCCCCGTCACCGGGGCGAGGGCCTCCTTCAGCCGGAACTCGCGGGCCAGCAGGGGGACGAGCTCGACCTCGGCCCCCGTCAGGTTGCGGTCGGAGGGGACGAGGGAGAGCTGCTCGAGGTCGGTGGCGATGATGAGCTCCTCGAGCGGGCGCTGCTCGATGAGGGCCTCATAGAGGCTGGGGCGCGACTCCCGGATCTTGCGCCCCAGCCCGGAGGTCAGGTTCCCCTGGGGGTCGGCGTCCACCGCCAGCACCCGGCGCTCCGCGGCGGCCAGGCTGGCCGCGAGGTTGATCGCGGTCGTAGTCTTGCCGACCCCGCCCTTCTGGTTGGCCACGGCGATGACGCGTCCCACGGCTCGTGCCCTACTCTCCCCCTTTGCCGTCGTCCCTCGGCGGGACGCGAGGATAGCACACGCCCCCCGCGTCCATTGCTTCCCCGCGACGTTCCACGTGGAACATGGGCCGGTCGGCCAACGCCCCCGCGACCTCACGCCTCGCGCCGGAAGACCTGCAGGTCCCGCGCGTCGACCGGGCTCGCCTCCCGCCGGAAGGGTCCCGCTTCGCGCGGCCGCCCGCCGAACACCAGCAGGCGCCCGCCCGGCTCGACCATCCGGGCGAGGGGGGCGAGCGGCAGCGCGAGCCCCCGCAAGGTCACGGTGGGGGCCGGAGGCCCCTCGTACTGGTCGTGGCGCAGCCGCAGAACCTCGACGTCGTCCCGCCCGGCCGCGCGGGTCGCCTCTCGCAGGAAGGCCCATCGCCGCGCCCGAGGCTCCAGCAGGACCGCCCGGAGGTCGTCTCGCAGGAGGGCGAGGACGAGTCCGGGCGAGCCGTTGCCCGACCCCACGTCGATCAGCCGTCCCGGATGGGGCAGGGTCAGCGCGGGGAGCACGGGCGCGACCAGGAGACGGACGCGGTCCCCCGCGCTCCGGGCCCCCGTGAGGTTGACCCGCACGTTCCAGCGGGCCAGGAGATCCAGGTAGGCCTCGGCCCGGTCGAGGGCGGTCGCCCCGAGGCCGAGAGCCTCCAGGGGGGCGCGGTGCGGCCGCCCCCCCGACCGGTCAGCCGTCGGAGCCCGGCTCGGGGCGTCCCGACTCCGGCCCCCCGGGCCCCGGCGCGGGAGCGATCGTGACCCGCCGGTCCGCTCCCTCCCCCACGCTGTAGGTCACGATGCCGGGCGCCTCCGTGAGGGCGACGTGGACGATCCGGCGCTCGTAGGCGTTCAGGGGGGGCATGGTGCGGGGCCGGCCCTCCTGCCGGACCGCCTCCGCCAGCGCGTGCGCTTCCGCCGCCAGGGCGGCGTCCCGTCGCTCCCGGAACCCCTCGCACTCGACCCGGACCGGCCGGGGGGCCACGTCGGGGCCGAACATCCGCTGCAGCAGGTGCTCGAACGCCCGCAGGACCTCCCCCCGCCCGTCCTCCCCGAAGAAGAACCCCCGGCCGGGGCCCGCCAGCCGGACCACCACCGCCTCGCGCTCCTCCGCGACCTCGGCCGCCACCTCGATCCCCGCCGTCTCCGCGAGGGCCTGGACCACCTCCCGGATCAAGGTCAGGGGATCGTCCTCGTCGTCGAAGAACTCGCCGGGCTCCGCCTCGCGGGCCGCGGGGCCCGGCTCGTCCAGCATCACCGCGATTCGCGCCGGGGTCGGCTGGGCCCCCACCCGGCCGGGCGAGCCGGGGTCGAGCACGACGTAACGCAGGGCCGCCACCGGGAGACCGAGGGCCGCTCCCGCGGCCGCCAAGGCATCCTTCAAGTCTCTCCCGCTAAAAGCCCGGTCCTTCATCGACCCCCCACCCTATCCCTCCCCACGTAGGGGGAGGGGATCGCTCTTCCACGTACGGCTCCGTAACTTCATCGACCCCCCACCCTGTCCCCACCTTTTACTTGCGCTTCCGGCCCCCCGCCGCGGGCTGGTGGACCTTGAGGATCCGGAGAGTCAAGGTCTGCTGCGCGATGGAGCACAGGTTGCTGGCCAGCCAGTAGAGATTCAACCCCCCCGGGGCCCAGAGGAACATCCCCGAGAGCATGAGGGGCATGATCATCATGACCCGCTGCTGCGCGGGGTCCATGGTGCTGGGGGTCAGCCTCTGCATGACGAACATCGACACTCCCATGAGCACCGGGGTCAGGAACAGGGGGTCCTTCTGGGAGAGGTCGGTGATCCAGAGGAAGGACGCCCCCCGCAGCTCGATGGAGACCGTGAGCACCCGATAGAACGCGATCAGGAAGGGCATGGTGAGCAGGATGGGCAGGCAACCCACGAGCATCTGGGTTCCCATGCTCATTCCGTGCTTGGCGTAGAGGGCGCCCATCTCCTCCTGCATCTCCTGGCGCTTGGGGTCCATGAGCGGCACCTTCCGGTAGCGCTCCTGGATCACCTTCATCTCGGGGGAGATCCGGGCCATCTTCATCCCGTTCGCGATGCTGTAGTGCCGGAAGGGGGCCATGGCGAGGTTGATGAGGACGGTCACGAGGACGATCGACCAGCCGTAGTTCCCCACGTGCGAATGGATCCAGCGCACGAGTCCCATTAGGGGGACCACGATCGGGGGCCCGATCCAGTCGCCCATCTGCCAGATGACGAGGCGGGCGAGCTCGTGACCCGCCCGGGACATCTCGTGGTAGTCCTTGGGCCCCACGTAGAGGAGGGCGGGCTCCGGCCCCGGGCCGAGGTCGACGCTCACGAGAGGCGCCTGGTTCGGCTTGCCGTCGTCGTGGACGGGCAGGCTGACCGGGCGGAGCGCGACCCCGACCCCGCTGGGCGGGGGAACGAAGAGGGCCGCGAAGTAATGGGTCTCCACCCCGGCCCACCGCACGACCCCCAACGTCTGGCCCGAGGGGGGGAGCTTCGCCGCCGGGAACTGCTCGATACCCCCCCCACCGAGGGCCACTCCCTGGGGCGGCTGGTAGCCCTGCACTTCCCGCTCCGCGTCCGTGGGGTTCCCGACCCCCGGGCCCCAGATGACCTTGACCCCGAGGGGCTGCCCCCCTTTGCGCACGGACGCCTTCACCGCCACCAGGTAGCCGTGGTCCGAGAACGTGAGCTCCTTGCCGGCCACGACCTCGGAGTCGGCGAACTCAAATCGGAGGGTCGCGGGGGCGCCTTCGCCGACCATCAGGCTCTCCGTCGAGGGCCGGAAGAGGGCCTCCCGCAGGCGGCTGTCCACGGCGGGGTCCCCGGTTTCGAGGTCGAGGGGCCGCGGGCCGGAGGGCGCGGCCTGGACCATCTCCTCCGGCCGGCCCCGCCCGTCGGCGAAGCGGAGGAGCTTCCAGGAGACCAGCCGGGCCCCCCGGTTCGTGAAGGCCACGCTCAGGTCGCGGCTCGCCACCTCCACCCGACGCTCCTTCTCGTCGGTCAGCACGCGCCCCGGGGCGGGGGGCGGCGACGGGGGGGCGGCAGAACGGGGAACCCCCTCCGGCCGCGCGGGCTCCGTCGCCGCCGGGCCCCCGGGCCCCGGGGACGCGACCGGCGTGGGCCGACGCGGCGGGGGAAACAGAAGGGAATGGGCCGTGAGCACGAGGAGCGAGAGCGCGACGGCCAGCAGGAGACGGCGTTCGTCCATGGGTGGAATCTTTCCTACGGGACCGGGTCGTAACCCCCGGGATGGAAGGGATGGCAGCGGGCGAGGCGCTTCACCGCCAGCAGCCCGCCTCGCCGGGCGCCGTGGCGGCGGATGGCTTCCTCCGCATAGAGGCTGCAGCTCGGCGAGTACCGGCAGAACCCGCCCAGCAGCGGCGAAAGGAGAATGCGGTAGGCTTCAACCCCGAGAAGAAGGATGCGGGCGGCGATTCGGGGCTCGCCGCCTCTCGGCGAGACGCCGCAGCCGGTCCTCGTACTCACGGTCCACCTCCGCCTGGGATCGCTCGGCCAGCTCGCGCTTCGGAACCACCACGATGTCAAAGGAGACGCCCTCCGCGAACGCGTGGCGCCGGAAGCTCTCGCGCAGGAGCCGCTTGGCCCGGTTGCGAGCGGTGGCCGCCCCGACCTTGCGGCCCACGGTGAGCCCCAGCCGGTGGTGGGAGCCGCCGTTCTCCGCGGCCACGAGCTGAAACAGCGGCCCATCGAGGCGCTGCCCGGAGCGGAAGACGCGCCGGAACTCCCCCGGCGTCTTCAACCGCTGTTCGGGCCGGAGCCGCCCGCTCAGGCGGAAAGCCGCTTCCGCCCCTTCTGCCGGCGGCGTCTCAGCACCAGCCGGCCCCCCTTTGTGCGCATCCGCACCAGGAAGCCATGGGTCCGCTTACGCTTCCGGTTGTTCGGTTGGAACGTCCTCTTCATGATCGAGCCTCGGCCGCCGGGCGCCTCCGGCGTGGGAAGGAAGCCCCTGCTTCCAGGACAAACTCGAAAGTATAGCGCCTCCTCCCATCGCCGTCAAATTGAGGCCCCCCGCGGCCTCGGAGTCACTCTTGTCTCCGCCCGGACGCCTGTGATACCGTTCAGGCTTCAGGGCAGCGATCGCTTCCAGCCTTCCGTGGTCCCTGTGCCGGCTTTTCCACAAGTGTTGAAATCTCTGTGCAAAAGGGGCTTCTCGCGCGGGCCAGGGCAGGCCAGACCGGCCATTAACAGCTTAAGTGGTTAGTATACAATGACTTGTTGCTATGGCCATCATTGCTTTCCCTGCCCCCTACCCCTCCCCGGACCCGCCGAGGACCGGTCGTGAACCTCTGGGACGAGATCCTCGCCAAGGTCGAGAGCAAGGTGAACCGCCACAGCTTTGCGACCTGGTTTCGTCCCACGAGCTACCTCTCCCTCGACGGGTCGCGGCTCCTGGTCGGAGTGCCCAACGCCCAGTTCCGCGAATGGCTGACCAAGAACTACCAGGGCGTGCTCACGGAGGCCCTTCAAGAGCTCGGTCGCGCCAACGTGCATGTGATCTTCGAGGAGGCCGCAGAGTCCGGCGCTCCCTCCGAACGGACGACCCCCGCACCCGAGCGCGACTCCTCGTCCCTGAATCCGAAGTACACCTTCGACAGCTTCGTGGTCGGCTCCTCCAACCAGTTTGCCCACGCCGCCGCGAGGGCGGTGGCGGAGATCCCCAGCAAGTCCTACAACCCGCTCTTCATCTACGGCGGAGTCGGCCTGGGCAAGACCCACCTCATGCACGCCATCGGCCACTACATCCAGGCGCGTCAGAAGCGCCTGAACCTGCTCTACATCTCCGCCGACCGCTTCATCAACGAGATGATCAACGCCATCCGCTTCGACCGCCTTCCCGCCTTCCGGCAGAAGTACCGCTCGATCGACGTGCTGCTGGTGGACGACATCCAGTTCATCGCCGGGAAGGACCGCACCCAGGAGGAGTTCTTCCACATCTTCAACGCGCTCCACGATGCCCAGAAGCAGATCGTGATCTCGAGCGACTGTCCGCCCCGGCAGATCCCGACCCTTGAGGAGCGGCTGCACAGCCGCTTCGAGTGGGGCCTCATCGCGGACATCCAGCCCCCGGACATCGAGACCAAGGTGGCCATCCTCCGCAAGAAGGCGGAAGCGGAGCGGGTGGAGATCCCCGAGAACGTGGCCCTCTTCATCGCCAGCAAGGTGCGGACGAACATACGCGAGCTGGAAGGCAGCCTCATCCGCCTCATCGCCTACGCCAGCCTCACCGGCCGCGACATCGACCTCTCCCTCGCCCAGGAGACCCTCAAGGACCTCCTGCACACGGAGGACAAGGCAATCACGATCGAGATGATCCAGAAGTTCGTGGCCGACCACTACAACGTCAAGCTGACCGACCTCAAGGCCAAGAACAACGCCAAGTCGGTGGTGGTACCCCGCCAGATCGCCATGTACCTGACCAAGACCCTGACCGGAGCCTCCCTCCCGGAGATCGGGAAGGAGTTCGGG
>DASYVA010000135.1 GCA_036000645.1 Candidatus Methylomirabilis sp. | reverse complement strand
ATGAGCGGTTCCTCTATGTGGGCGACGGCGAATCGCGCACCGTTTCCAAAGTCGACACGAAAACCCACCAGATCGTGGCGCGCATCGCCCTGAAGGACGACACCCACGACGTGGCCGTGACCCCGGATGGGAGCCACGTGTACGTGACCCTCCGGCGGCTCAATGAGATCGCCGTGATCGCCACGGCAGAAGACCGGGTCGTGGCAAGCATCCCCCAGGGAAGGAAGCCGGACCTGATCGTGATGGATCCCGTCGCCAATGCCGCCTATGTGACCAACCGGCACAGTGCCGCGGTGTACGTGATCGACCTTCGGACCCATAGCGTGAGGGGCAAGATCCCCGTCGGGAACAACCCCCACGGCATGGCCCTCCAGCCGTGACGGCGACGCACCGGATCCCGGCAAATCCCCGAAGCCGCCGACCAGTCTGACAAGCCAAGGAGAAATCCCGTGGTGCGTGGGGCGGTCGCCTAGCGGGGATTGGGGGACCGGTCCCCGAGGAGGCGGCGCCGGAACCGGAGGAGGAGGGCGTCCGCCAGGCGGGGGGCGAGGGCGTTGAGGATCACGAGGAGCCGGGCGGGGGGATAGACGATCACCTCCGGCCGGGGGCGCCGCGCGCAGCGGACGATGGCCGCCGCCACGGTCTCCGCGGTCTGCACCGGTCCCATCGGTCCCACCGCCAGGCCGCCGCGCGCCGCGGCAGCCTCGAAGAACTCCGTCGCGGTTCCGACCGGACAGATGACGCTCACCGCGATCCCGCTCCCGGCCAGCTCCACCCGCAGGGCCTCGCAGAGCCCCACCTGGGCGAACTTGGTCGCCGCATACGGCCCGATCCCCGGACTCCCCCGCTTCCCGGAGATGGAGGAGACGACGAGGAGGTGCCCTGTCCCCTGGCGCCGCATCACCGGCAGGGCGGCCCGGATCGCGTAGAGGGTCCCCAGGACATTGACCTGCCAGAGGCGCTCGACCACCTCGAGGGGAGTTTCCTCGACCCGCGCGAAATAGCCGATCCCGGCGTTAGCCACGAGCACATCCAGGCGGCCGTAGACCGCCACTGCCCGGCCCACCAGGGCGTCCACCTGGTCGGCAACGGCAACGTCCGTGACGAGGGCAAGGGCCTCCCCTCCGCGGGCCCGGATCTGCTCTGCCACCTCCTCCAGCCGCGCCCGCCGCCGTGCCCCCAGGACGACTCGCGCTCCGGCCCGCGCGAAGGCCTCGGCCGTCGCCTTCCCGATGCCCGCTGATGCCCCCGTGATGACCGCGACCTTGCCGCGGAGATCCCGGCCCATCAGACCCTCCTGACCGCGGCGCGCTCGGGGTCCGGGACCGCGAACGCGAACAGGAGCGCGACCACGCCCAGGCCGGCAGCGAGGGCACCGAAGGCCACTCCGTACCCGGCCCGGGCCACCAGGATCCCGGCGAGCACCGGACCCGCCGCCTCGCCGCTGTCCCAGATGGTGCCGAAGACCCCCATGGCGGAGCCCATCCGGCCCGCCCGGACCAGGTCCGCCACTAGGGCCGTGGTCGAGGGAGTGACGATGGCGACCCCGAGGCCCAGGACGGCCGAGAGGGCGGCCAGGAGCATCGGCGCCCGGACCTGGGGGACGAGCGGCAGGCTCCCGGCCACGAGGAGGAGGCCGATCAGGATCATCGGCTTGCGGCCGAGGCGGTCGGAGAGGCGGCCGCTCAGCGGCTTGGCCAGCATCGTCGTGGCGAGCTGGACCCCGATAATGAGGCCGATCACGGCATCGTTCAGGCCAATCTCGCTCGCGTAGAGGGGGAAGTAGCCCAGGAACGCCGCGTAGCCGACGTACATGCTGGCCTCCACCCCCGAGGCGACCAGGACCGCCGGGTGCGAGGCCACCTCCAGGATCCCGTCGCGAAACTGCGACCAGCGGGACGGTCCGTGCGACGGGCGTGGAGAGACCGGCGGGTCGGGAGGGAGGCGCAGAACCAGGAACAGGGGCGGGAGACCGAGCAGACCGACCAGCAGGTAGGTGGTCGGGTAACTGGCCGTCCAGAAGAGGACCAGCCCGCCGACGAGAGGACCGATGGTTCCTCCCACGTCGCTCGCGGCGGCGAACCATCCCAGCTTGGCCCCCCGCCCCTTCTCGGCCAGGGAGGCGACCGCGGCCGCGGCGACCGGAGAGAAGATGGCGGTAGCGAGGCCGTGCACGAAGCGGAGGAGCAGGAGGGCGATCGGGTCCACCACGAAGGGATAGAGGAACGGCGGTCCGGCGAAGAAGGCGCAGCCGAGGAGCATCATCCGGCGGCGCCCCAGCAGGTCGGAGAGGGCGCCCGCCGGCAGCTTGAAGAGGACGCCCGTGATGGTGGAGGCGCCGATGATGAGGCCGGCCAGCTCCGGCCCCGCCCCCAGATCCTGGGCGAACCGGGGGAGGACCGGGCTCCGGGCCATCTGGTAGCCCAACCGGGTGAGCATCCCGGCAAGGACCAGCGTCAGGAATGGGGTGAGCACTGTGGTGGCCGTCTGAGAGGGCAGTCCTCAGGACTTCCGATGCCGCACGTCGGTCACTCGCTCCTGCTTGTGCCGTCCCCCCTCGCGCTCGCCCCCCTCCGCCCCGATGGGGAGGGTGTGGGTCGAGGCCGGTGCGTTCGCGTTCGGGTCGGGGGCGCTGAAGTCCACCTCGGGCATCCGCCGGTCGAAGCCGATGCTCTTGTGGGTCATGCTGAGGGAGAGGGCCACAGCCACGTCCGCTTGGATGATGCCCATCTTGCGGGCGGCGACCGCGACGCGCGTCTGGCACCGGCAGTCCACGCCGAGGAGGCTCGCCGTCTTCGCCGCGGAGCCGACCGCGATCCCGAGGTCAATGTCCCGCAGGTTGCACTGCGGCCCCTTGAACTCGAAGGGATCGCTCGCCTCGCGGAGCGCCCTCGTCGCCTCCAGGAACTCGGCGCAGGTCGCGTAGCCGCAGGCCCCGCAGTCGTAGACGGGCGGGTACCAGTCCTTCAGGCCCACGAAGAGGATCGCGTCTACTGCCTCGCAGACCGCCGCATCCCGGAACCAGATCTGCTCCTTCCGCTCCCGTCCCCGCGTCCGCATCCAGGCCGAGAGCCGCTTCCGCGTGACCTGGTCGTGGACGATCACCGTCTCCAGGAAGAGCGGGCTCCCCCGCAGGAAGAGCTGGCCCCCCGACTTGGGCGCCGTGATGGCCGACGAGGCCATCAGCTTGGCGGCCTGCAGGACCGTCTCGACGCGCAGCGCATCGTAGGTAATCGGCCGAGACTCTTCAGGCTCAACCATGAGCACCCTCCCCATGCGGGGCCGCCCGCGCTACCCTCCCTGCCCGCCGCCGGCCGCCAGCGCCCGATCGTCTTCAGGCACCGGCGGCGGGAGGGACCCGGCGATAATCGTCCGCGACCCGGACGATGTCATCCTCGGAAAGCAGGGCGCCGTGCTGGACCTCGATGATCACCAGGAGGTCCGGGCCGGGGTTCTCCAGGCGATGCAGCGTCTCGACCGGGATGAAGATGTGCTCTTGAAGGCGAAGGGGGAAGGTCCGGTCGCCCACGGTCACGGTCGCCGTCCCGGCCGCCACCACCCAGTTCTCGCAGCGGTGCCGGTGCTTCTGGAGGCTCAGACGGTGCCCGGGCTTGACCTCCAGGCGCTTGACCTTGTAGCCGGGTCCCACCTCGAGGAGGATCCCCCGACCCCAGGGCTTCTCGTCCACGTGGCCCGGGACGTCCCGCGGATCAGTCCTGGGAGGTCTCGTCTCCCGCCGACACTCCCGCGTCGGCCGGGGCCATCCTAGCCGGGCGGCGGCGCGCAGTCAAACCGGCCGGGGGCTTGCCACGGGCCCGGGGAGGCGCTACGCTGGTGGGGCTTTTTCGCGTCTCCCCGCTTTTGTCTCCGCCGAAAGGAGGACCGCATGGCCCTGAAAGAGTTCGCCGGCGTGTTCTGGGAGGAAGCACTGGACGAGAAGACGCGCCAGCTCGTCGCCCTGGCCGCGATGACCGCGGCAGGGTGCTACACCTGAGCGCCGGGACGCTTCGCGGCCGCGAAGAAGGCTGGCGCGACGGACGCCGAGATCCAGGAAGC
>DASYVA010000134.1 GCA_036000645.1 Candidatus Methylomirabilis sp. | reverse complement strand
GCGGCGCCTGGAAAATCGCGCTCTTCCAGCCGGGCAGAGGATAAGAAATTCCCTGCGCTCCCCCAGCGATTGACCAAAAAGGAGCCGGCCTCGGACGTGCGCCCAGGGCCGGCTTCCTCGCGGTGGCTGTGTCAGTTCTGTGCCAGACCTATCGAGTGCGAACGGGGAGAATCGAGCGGCGAGCCTAGACCGGGAAGGGGCTAACTGGCTGGACTTCCTGCGATGCTGTCCAATGGTAGCCCATGGTCCCCACCAGAGATGGGTTCGATTAGTTCAGCTCGCTCCGGAACTTCAGGGTGCCGCACTTCTCGCAGCGCAGGGCGCTCTTCGCCTTGCCCTCCTCCGGGTAGTAGGTCACCCAGACCATCTTGGCCCCGTCCTGCGGGCACGGGTGGACCTTCTCCGGCTGGGCGATCTCCCGGGATGCAAGCTTGGCGGTCTTGACCTCAGCCTTTGCCATCGGACCCTCACCCCCTTTCGCGGCGGGCTATTGTCAGCCCAGCCGGGTATAAGCAAAAACCCGCCCAACATACGCCTGAGGCAGGGTGGTGTCAAGCGAAACCCGACCGATTGTACAGATGCGGGAGCTGGCCGCAGGATGCGGCCGAATTCAAGGGGTTACTTCCTGGGGGGAAGCGGCGAGGGGGCATTTCGGGACGGGACAGGAAGGGGAATCCTCAGGCGCTGCTTGCGGGCCCGGAGCCATGAAATAGCCGGGGTGATGGGGAGAGGACGTGCTAGAATGCCCCGGCCGGCCCGCCCGGGCCGGCCAATCCCAGACCCGAATTGGATCACGAAGGAGACGGCGGATGGCGACCGTGGAACTCCTGACCAGTAACCAGGCGGCTGGCCAGGCCGTGCGCCTGGCGCGCGTCCAGGTCATCCCGATCTACCCGATCACGCCCCAGTCGACGATGCTCGGGGAGATCGTCCGGGACATCCAGATGCGTCGCGTGACGTGCGAGTTCGTCAGCATGGAGTCGGACTACGCCGCGATGGCCGCGGCGATCGGGGCCTCCCTCGGGGGGACGCGGGTCTTCACGGCGACGAACTCCCAGGGGCTCCTCTTCATGGCGGAGCATCTGTACACCGCGTCGGGAAGCCGCTGTCCGATCGTCATGGCGGTCGTGAACCGGGGCATCTCGGTCCCCCACACCCGCTACGCCGACCACAACGACGCCCTCGGGGTGAGCCGGGCTGGATGGATCCAGGTCTTCTGCGAGGACGCCCAGGACGTGCTGGAGACCTGCCTGCAGCTCTACCGGGTCTGCGAAGACCGCCGGGTCCGCCTCCCCGGGATGTTCTGCTATGAGTCCTTCATCCACTCGAACACGGCCGAGGGGGTCGCCGTTCCGGACGCCGGGGCGGTGGAGCGCTGGCTGGGCCCCCCGCGGGTCGAGGCGTTGCTGGATCCTGCCGATCCCCGCGGGCTGAACCCCCCGACCCCGCCCGAGTGGTACACGGAGTTCAAGTACGCGGAGCACCTGGCCATGGCCCGCGCTCTCACCGTCCTCCCCGAGGTGGCCGCCAGCTACGCCGAGGCCTTCCAGACGAGGCCGCGGGCGCTCCTCACGTGCACGGCGGGGCCGAAGCGGTGTGTGGTGGTGACGATGGGCTCGATGGTCAAGGCGGCCCGCCGGGCCGTCAAGGAACTCCAGGCCGATGGGGTCCCGGCGGGCCTCTGCGCCGTGCGGGTCTACCGGCCGTTCCCAGTCGAGGCGCTCCGCGAGGCGGTGGGGGAGGCGGAGGTCGTGGTCGCGCTGGACCGCAACTGCGCTTCAGGAGCCCACGGCGCCCTCTACGAAGAAGTCCGCTCGGCCCTCTACGGGCTTCCCAAACCCCCGCGGGTCGTGGGCGTCATCGGCGGCCTGGCGGGGCGGGATGTGACGGTTTCCCACATCAAGGATCTCGTGCAGCGGGCGGCCCGGCGGAGCAGCCCCTTCGATGGCCCCGACGGAGCCGTCCACTGGCTCGGCCTGGTCCGGGAGCGGGTGCGGGACGAGTCCCCGCAGTTTCATCCGGCGGCGCGGACGTGAGGAAGGAGAGCACCATGCCGGCCCCTCCCCCGATTGCCACCGTCCCGAAGTCGGGCCGCTTCACCCTGCCGCCCGTCATGGTGGGGACCGCCTGCGAGGGATGCGGCGCGCTGCCGGCCGCGGACATCCTGGCCGAGACCCTCGGGTCGCGAATGGCCGTCCTCTGCCCGGCGAGCTGTGCCGCGACCTTCAGCCTCTCGTACACCAGCATGGCGTGGCAGGTTCCCTTCGTCCACTGGATCTTCGAGAGCGCCCCGGCCGCCGCGACCGGGCTCCGGCGCGCCTACGACGCGCGGGGGCTCAAGGACGTCCACGTGGTCTGCTTCGCCGGGGACTCGGGGACCGCGGACATCGGTTTCCAGGCCCTTTCGGGGGCCGCGAGCCGGAACGAGAACATCCTCTACATCTGCTACGACAACGAAGTCGCGATGAACACGCAGGGCCAGGCCACCTCGACCTCGACGGCCCTGGCCCGCACGCCGACGACCCCGGGCGGCGTCTCGACCCTCCGAAAGGACGTCCCGCGGATCATGGCAGCCCACGGGGTGCCCTACGTCGCGACCGCCGCCGTCTCCCACCCCGACGATTATCGGCGGAAGCTCCGCAGGGCCGCCCGGATCAGGGGGTTCCGGTACCTCCAGGTGCTGACCCCCTGCCCGATCGCCTGGGGCTACCCCCATCCCGACACCATCGACGTCACCAGGCTCGCGGTCGAGACCGGGCTCTGGATGCTCACCGAGGTGGACGGGGGGAAGCGGCGGGTGACCTACCGGCCGAAGCGCCGCCGCCCCATCCGGGCGTACCTCGCGCTGCAACGGCGGTTCGCGGGCCTGCGCCCCCGGGAGGTCCAGGGACTCCAGCGGCAGGTGGATGCCGCCTGGAGAGAGGCGCGATGAAGGAGCTCAGGTTCCACGGCCGGCGCGAACCCCGATACGACCGCGTCGCCCCGTTCGTCGCGGCTCCCCGGCTCCTCGCCGAAGCGGCCCTGCGGGAAGGCCACCACGTCCAGTTCCGTCCCCCCTGGCTCTTCCTGCGCGGCTTCACCCCGGAGGCGGCGCTCCTCCGGGTGGACCGGGAGCCGATCGAGACCTACCAGCAGGAGGCCTTCCTCGACGCGGTCGTGGTGACCGACCCGACCCTCCTCAGGCAGGTGGGCGTGGTGACGGGCCTGAAGCCGGGGGGCTTCGTCCTCGTCAACTCCGTGGGCCCGGTCACCCTGCCGGACAAGGCAAGGGTGATCACGCGGGACCTGAGCCGGATTGCGACGGCGCACAAGACCGAGCTGACGGCAGCCCTCGTCGGGGCCGTCATCGGCCTGACCTCCCTGGTCCGGCTGGAGACGGCCGAGCAACTCCTGAAGGGGGCGGAGGGAACGGACCGTGCGGTCCGCGCGGCCCTCGCCGCCCTGCACGCGGCCTTCGAGGCGGCGCGCGAGGCGTAGCGGCGGCGCGCGCCCCCCATCCAAGGCTCCTGGGACGACTCGCGAAAGGAGGAGAGCGCGATGAGACGGATCGGCGTCATCCTGGCAGTGGTGGCGGCGCTTGTTGCGGCGTTCCTCAGGCCGGGGGAGACCTGGGCGCAGCAGCCGATCGAGATCCGGTTCGGGCACGTCGGCTTCCCCAACTCCCTGTTCGACATCGTGGTCAACGAGTACGCGAAGCGGGTCAACGCGGCCCTGAAGGGGCGGGTGGAGATGAAGGTCTTCCACTCCAGCCAGCTCGGGACCGACGAGGCCATGGTGAAGGGGATCAAGGTCGGGGCGCTGGAGATGTTCCTCCCCTCCACGATCATGAGCACCGTCGAGCCGAAGTACGGCGTCTTCGAGATGCCGTACATCATCGTGAACCGGACCCACATGAAGCGGGTCGCCGGGGATGCGCGGGTCAAGGCGGCGCTCTTCGAGCCGGTGCCGGCCAAGGGGATGCGCCTCCTCGCCTATTGGGAGAACGGGTTCCGGCACGTGACCAACAATCTCCGGCCCGTCATGCAGCCCGAGGACCTCAAGGGGATCAAGCTCCGGATCCCGGGCGGAGTCTGGCGGGGGAAGATGTTCCGCGCCTACGGGGCCAACCCGTCCCCCATGCCCTTCGCCGAGGTCTATTCGGCCCTCCAGGCCGGCGTGATGGACGGGCAGGAGAACCCCTTCCCGCAGATCGCCTCGGCCAAGTTCCATGAGGTGCAGAAGTACCTCTCGCTCACCGGTCACGTCTACACGCCGGCCTACCCGGTCATCAGCGAGGCCTTCTGGGAGAAGCTCCCGCGGGACGTCCAGCAGACCCTCGAGCGGATTGCCGTCGAGGTCGGGGACTTCGCCCGGAGCGAGGGGGAGCGGTTGGATAAGGAGCTGGCAGCCAAGCTGACGACCGGCCAGATGAAGATGAACGAGGTGGACAAGGACGCTTTCATCAAGGCCTCCGGGGCTATCTATGACGAGTTCGCGAAGGACGTAGCGGGCGGCGGCGATCTTATCAAGCTGATTCAGTCTCTCCGGTAGCGTGCGGGCGGCGCCACCCCGGTCCCGGGCCGCCCCGGGCCGGGGTGGTCCGTTGTCTGGGAGGAGATGATGGGCACGGCGAGGAGACCGTCTCTCCTGGGGCGCTTCCTCCGGGGAATGATGACCCTGGTGGAGACCTGGGTGATGGGGCTCCTCGTTGCGATGGTGCTCGTGGTGACGCTCGGGGTCTTCTACCGGTATGTCCTGAACGCCTCGCTCATCTGGTACGACGAGTTCGCCTCCTACCTGCTGGTCTGGCTCACTTTCTATGGTGGGGTGGTGGCGGCCTACCGCCGGCGGCACATCGCCTTCGAGACCCTCGTGGAGCGCTTGGGTCCGGCGGGCCGCCGGAGCATGGCCATCGCGGCCGAGGGGTGCATCCTCGGCTTCCAGGGCATTCTCCTCTACTACGGGTGGGTGCTGGCCCGGGCGATTGGGGCGGAGACGGCGGTCTCCCTCGAGTGGGTGCGGATGGGCTGGATCTACAGCGTCCTGCCGATCAGCGGCGGCCTGATGCTCCTGATCAGCCTCGTGGATCTTGCCACGCTCCTGACGGGTGGGACACTCACACGGGAAGCAGCAGGCCTTGACGCGACGGAGTAGGCACAGGGCGGTCCAGTCCGTGGCGTCCCCCGGAGTCCGCTCCCCATGGAATGGCTGATCCTCGTCATCATCCTCGGCCTCACGGCGCTCGGCGTCCCCATCGGCTATGCGCTCGTGCTGAGCACCGCGGTCTTCCTCGTGGCCAAGGGGGCGGCCCCCCTCGCTGTCATCCCCCTCAACCTCTTCGCCGGTTCCTCCAGTTTCCCCCTCCTCGCCATCCCGCTCTTCATCCTGGCCGGGGGCCTGATGGAGACGAGCGGGATTTCGCTCCGGCTGGTCAATCTCGCCTCCTCCCTGGTGGGGCACATCCGGGGCGGCCTCGCGATGGTGACGATCCTCGCGACGATGATCCAGAGCGAGATCTCGGGCTCCTCGGTGGCCGACGCCGCCGCCATCGGGAAGGTCGTCATCCCGGCGATGGAGCGCCGGGGGTACCCGCGAGCCTTCAGCGCCGCCGTGGTCTCGAATGCGGCCAGCGCCGCCATCCTGATCCCGCCCAGCATCCCCATGATCATCTACGCCTGGATGGCGGAGGAGTCGGTGGCCAAGCTCTTCCTGGCCGGCTTTGCCCCCGGGTTTCTCGCGGGTGGGTGCATGATGCTCCTGTCCTACTACTACGCCCGGAAGTACCGCTTCCCGGTGGAGGAGGGTTTCTCGCTCCGCCGGGTGGGGACGGCCACCCTCGAATCCGGCTGGGCGCTCCTGATCCCTGTGGTGATCTGGGGGGGGATCCTCTTCGGGATCGCGACCGCCACGGAGGTCGCCGCCCTGGCGGCGGTCGCGGCCTTCCTCATCGGCGTCTTCATCTACCGGGAGGTCCCCCGGTCGCACCTGGCCGAGGTCATCCGGGAGTCGTCCCTCCAGACCGCTTCGGTGATGATGATCGTGGCGGCCTCCGCGGTCCTCGGCTGGTACCTGACCAATGAGCGCATCCCCCAGCAGTTCGCCCAGGCCATCCTGCAGACGACCTCCAACAAGTACCTGATCCTCCTGTTCCTGAACGTCTTCTTCCTGCTGGCCGGGATGTTCCTCCACAGTGCGGCCGCGATCATCCTCATCGTGCCGATCGTCATGCCCCTCATCCGGCAACTGGGGATTGACCCCATTCACTTCGGGATCATCGTCACCATCAACTTGGGGGTGGGGCAGCAGACCCCGCCGGTCGCCACGGTCCTGCTGACCACGTCGGCGATCGCCGGGCTGCCCTTCTGGGAGGTGTTCAAGGCCGGGTTCGCGTACACCCTGGTGCTGGTCTTCGTCACCCTCCTGGTCACCTACGTGCCATGGATCAGCCTCTTCATCCTCGATATCATCAAAATCTCCTGATCCCGGGGCTCGTGCTGCTCCTCGGGGCAATAGGGGCGCCCGCCGGCGCCTGCGGGGAGGGGGAGGCCCGCCGGATCTTCGATCGGGTGGCCGACCTGATGCACGTCCGGGTCGAGGCCGCCCGGCCCTGCCCGCAGATCGTCCTGCGGCAGGAGATCGCTCCGGAGCGGTTCTCCAGCCTCCTCGGCCTTGACACGAACGGTCGCGTCTTCCCGGCCTACATTCCTTCGGCGAACCTGATCGTGGTTGAGCCGGGGCGGCCCGACCTGCTGGCCCACGAGCTGGCGCACTACTTTCAGGTCGTCTACTGGGGAGTGACGGAAAACGATTCGCGCGATACGGTCGAGCGGCAGGCGACGGCCGTGGAGGCGATCGTCCGGGAGGAGGAGGCAGGACGGCCATGAGCCAGGATCTCCTGTTCGAGCGGCGCGACGGCGTCGCGACCGTGACCTTCAATCGGCCGCAGCAGCGCAACGCGATCCACTACGAGATGTGGCGGGAGCTCGCCCGCCTCATGGGGGTGTGCGGGAAGGACGAGGGGGTCCGGGTGGTGCTCTTCCGGGGCACGGGACAGGAGGCATTCTCCGCGGGGGCCGACATCGCCGAGTTCGACCGGTGGCGCAAGAACTCCACGGTGGCCCGGGAGTACTCGGTCGCGGTCGAGGCTGCCCTCGACGCGATCGCCGGGTTGCCGAAGCCCACCATCTCCCAGATCACCGGGTACTGCGTCGGCGGCGGGTGCGAACTCGCCACCGCGACCGACCTCCGGGTGGCGGCTGACAACAGCCGGTTCGGCATCCCGAGCGCCAAACTGGGGCTCCTGGTCGGGTACCGGGAGATGCGGCGGCTCGTCCACCTGGTCGGGCCCGGGGTCGCCATGGACATCCTGCTCACGGCCCGCCTCCTGGATGCCGAAGAGGCGCTGCGGGTGGGACTCATCTCGCGGCTCGTGCCCCTGGGCGACATCGAGGAGCGGGTCCGGACGCTGGCGAAAGAGGTGGCCGCCCTGGCGCCGCTCGCTCACCGGGGGCACAAGCGGATCCTCGAGACTGTCCTGGCCAACCCACGCCTGGAGGGGCTGAGCCCGGAGCAGGAGGGGCTCCCCCTCGCCTGCTACGACACCGCGGACTTCCAGGAGGGGCGTCTGGCGTTTCTGGAGAAGCGCCGGCCCGAGTTCAAGGGGCGCTGAGGGTGGGACGGGGCTCGGGAGGGGCCGATGGCGGCGGGTGAGGCGGGCGGACAGGTGGCGCGACCGCTCGAGGGCATGGTGGTCCTCGACGCCACGCAGATCATGGCGGGGCCCTTCTGCACCCTGCTCTTGGCGGACATGGGCGCCGACGTCATCAAGGTGGAGCGCCCCGACGGGGGGGACGACACGAGGCGGATGGGCCCCCCCTTCATCGCGGGGGAGTCGGCGGCCTTCCTGGCGATGAACCGGAACAAGCGGAGCCTCGCGCTCGACCTGAAGCGGGAGGAGGGCAAGGACCTGTTCCGCCGTCTCGCCCGCCGCGCCGACGTCCTGGTGGAGAATTTCCGCCCCGGGACGATGGAGAAGCTCGGCCTGGGGTACGAGGCGCTTCACGAAATCCACCCCGGGATCATCTACTGTTCGGTCTCGGGGTTCGGCCGGACGGGGCCCTACCGCCTGCGCGGGGGCTTCGACCTGGTGGCGCAGGGCATGAGCGGCCTCATCAGTTGCACGGGCCATCCCGGCGGGCCGCCGACCAAGGTGGGCGTGCCGATCTCGGACCTGAACGCGGGGATGTACGCGGCGTACGGGGTCCTGTGCGCATACATCCATCGGCTCCGGACCGGCCGCGGGCAATTGGTGGACACCTCGCTCCTCGAGGGGGCCATCGCCTACACCTTCTGGGAGTCGGCCATCTTCTTCGCCACGGGGGAGAATCCCGAGCCGATGGGCTCGGCCCACCGGCTGAACGCCCCCTACCAGGTCTTCCGGACGAAAGACGGCTCGCTCAGCGTGGGGGCCGCGACGCAGGGGACGTGGGAGATGCTCTGCCAGGCCATCGGTCGGCCCGACCTTTCCGCCGACCCGCGGTTCCGGGAGAACGCGGCGCGAATCGCCCACTACCAGGAGCTGGCCGCGATCCTGGAGGAGGTTTTTCAGCAAGACACGACGACGCACTGGCTGAGGAGGCTCGAGGAGGCGGGGGTCCCGGCCGGGCCGATCTACACCCTGGCCGAGGTGTATGCGGACCCGCACGTGCGGGCCCGGGAGATGGCGGTCGAGGTCGAGCACCCCGTGGCCGGCCGCGTCCAGAACATCGGGATCCCGGTCAAGCTGTCCGGCACCCCCGGCCGCATCGCCCGGCCGGCGCCGACCCTCGGCCAGCACACCGACGAGGTGCTCGCGTGGCTCGGCGTGGAGAAGGCCGCCATCGCCCGGCTTCGTGAGGCGGGCGTCGTCGCCTGAGGTTTCCTGTCCGTGCCTAGGTGTCCTTGAACAGCCGCGCCCCCGTCCGCACCGTCGTGCAGTGGATCTCCACGGTCTCATCGAGAGTGGCCGCGTAGCCCCCCGCCAGCGTCACCACCACCGGGATCCCCGCCCGCACGCAACCGGAAGTCACCAGGTGATCCCGGCGGGCGAGCCCGTCGCGGCTGAGCCCGAGCCTGCCTAGCCGATCCCCCCGGTACGGGTCGGCCCCCGACACGTAGAAGGCGAGGTCCGGGGCGAAGGCGGCGGCCGCGCGCAGCGGCCCGTCCAGGCGCTCGAGGTAGGCCTCGTCGCTCGTCCCATCCGGCAGGGGCTCGTCCCAGGAGCCCGGGACCTTCTGGAAGGGGTAGTTGCGGGCCCCGTGGATCGAGAAGGTGAAGATGGTCGGATCGCCCGCGAAGGCGGCGGCCGTCCCGTTGCCCTGGTGGGCGTCGGTGTCCAGGATCGCCGCCCGGCGGATGCGCCCTTCCGCCTGCAGCACGCGGATCGCCACGGCCACGTCGTTGAGAAGGCAGTAGCCCTCCCCGTGGTCCGGGAACGCGTGGTGGCTCCCGCCCGCCAGGTTCGCCGCGAGTCCTTCACGCAGGGCGATGCGGGCCGCCATCAGCGTTCCCTGCGCGGCATGCCGGGCGCGGGCGACGATGGCGGGCGACCAGGGAAACCCGGTCCGGACCTCCTCCTGCCGCGTCAGCCGGCCAGTGAGGAGTCGGTCCAGGTACTCCTGGGTGTGGACCAGGCCAAGGAGCTCAACGGGCACCTGCGCCGGCTGGATCAGGCGGCGTGGGGAGAGCGCCCCCTCGCTCAGCAGCCGTTCGCGAACCAGCCGGTACTTGGCCATCGGGAACGGATGCCGCTCCGGGAGGGTCACGGTGTAGGCCGGCGACGCGCAGGCGTACAGGATCATCTCCCCTTATCCCGGGCTCACTCGGGCGTTGGGTGGTGTTTAGCCTTTGACGGCGCCGGTGAGGCCGGTGACGTAGTGCTCGACGAAGAAGGAGTAGATGAGGGCGACCGGCACCGAGCCCAGCAGGGCGCCGGCCATCAGGGGGCCCCAGAAATAGACGTCGCCCCGGATGAGCTCGCTCACCACACCCACCGGCACGGTCTTCTGCTGGGGGGAGGAGAGGAAGACCAGGGCATAGATGAACTCGTTCCAGGAGAGGGTGAAGGCGAAGATCCCCGCGGAGAGAATCCCCGGGGTGGCGATGGGGAAGACGATCCGGATCATCGCCTGGAGTCGGGTGGCGCCGTCGATGCGGGCGCATTCCTCCAATTCTCTCGGGATGGTCTTGAAGTAGCCCATCAGAAGCCAGGTGCAGAACGGGATCAGGAAGGTCGGGGAGGTCAGGATGAGTGCCCAGGGGGAGTCCTGGAGGTGGAAGTTGCGGATCACGGCCGCCAGCGGGATGAAGAGGAGGGTGGGGGGCACGAGGTAGGAGACGAAGATCGAGGTCCCCAGGCTCCCGGCCATCGGGAACCGGAGGCGGGCCAGGGCGTATCCGGCCAGCAACCCGCAAAAGAGGGAGATGAGCGTCGACATGATGGCGATGAACATGGTGTTGTACAGCCACGTCCCGAAGACCGTGTTCGTGAACAGGTACACGAAGTGCTCGAGGGTCGGGTTCAGAGTCCAGAGGGGGGTGTTGGTAGCCGCCCGCCAGGAGCGGTAGAGTTCGTTGTCCGGGCGGAACGAAGTCACCAGCATCCAGTAGAAGGGGAAGAGGAGGCCGATGAGGTAGAAGGTGAGCGGGATGTAGAAGAAGGCCCACCGCTTCCACCGGGGGCCCCGGATCATGCCCATCCTCAGGCCCCCTCCACCCGGCGGATGTACCACAACTGGAGGATCACGATCACGAACAGGATGGGGAACATGGCAAGGGAGATGGCAGCCCCTTCGCCCAGGAGGCCGGTTGCCACCCCGATCTGGTAGGCGTAGGTGGCAAAGAGGTGGGTCGAGTTCGCCGGCCCGCCTCCGGTGAGCACATAGACCAACTGGAAGTCGGCAAAGGTCTGAATGACCGAGAAGAGCACCACCACCATCGTCACCGGCAGGAGGAGCGGCCAGGTGATGCGCCAGAAGCGCTGCCAGCCATTTGCCCCGTCCATCGCGGCTGCCTCGTGGAGTTCCGGGTTGACCGTCTGCAGGCCGGCGAGGAGCGTGATGGCAAAGAACGGCATGCCCCGCCACACGTTCACAATGATGACGGAGCCGAGGGCGAGGTTCGAGTCGCTGAGCCAGGGGATGCGCTGGGCGATGAGGCCGAAATAATACAGCGTCCAGTTGATCACGCTGAAGGTCGGGTCGAACATCCACTTCCAGGCGAAGGTCGAGAGCACGGTGGGAATGATAAACGGGAGGAGGATGGAGGCCCGGATCAGGCGCTTCCCCCGGAAGTGGTGGTTGAGGAGCAAGGCGAGGATCATGCCGAGGCCGAGCTTGAAGACCGTCGCGACCGCCGTGTAGATGACCGTGTTCTGGGCGGCTTTCTGGAAGATCGAATCGTTCCACACCTTCACGAAGTTCTCGGCCCCGATGAAGACCCCGGGGTTTCCCACCGTGGCGCTGGAAACGGAGAGCCAGATCCCCTTCGCAAAGGGATACGCGATGAACAGACCGAGGATGACGAGAGTCGGGGAGAGGAGGAGGGCCGCCAGGAACTGCTCGTGCTCCAGGAGGCGGCGGAACGCACCTGGCCGGACGGCAGGCAGGCGCGTCACAATGTCCTCCCGCGCCGGCGCGTCCGCCATCCTGCCGGGGATGATGCCCGAGCCCTGTTGCTGACCTTCTCCCGGGTTCACCCCGTTCCACCCATAAACAGGGCCGCGCGGCCGGGCGTCCGGCCGCGCGGCCCGATCCGAGCGTTTAGCCGTAGATCTTCCTCAGTTCGCCCTCAGCCCACTTGGCCACGTCCTCGGCCTTCATCCCCTGCGCGGCCTTGGCGTACATGTCCACGATGATGTACTTTGTGTACACCTCGGTGGCTTTGGCCGTCGCCGGCCCCGCGTACCCGAACATCCGGGCCTGGCGGGCGGCCGCCTGGTATACCCGCAGCGGCTTGTCCACCTTGCCCCACATCGGGTGGTCTTCCCAGGCCTTGGTCGCGCCGACGCTGTAGGCCCCGTTGGCTTCGAACCACTTCTCGTAGTTTGCCTTCTGGTGGTGCCACTTCAGGAACTCTTTCGCCAGCTTCTGATTCTTCGAGTACTTCATCACGCCGTGCTGGAACGGGACGTAGAGCGCGAACCGGCCGGCCGGCCCCCCGGGCAGCGGCGCCCCGTGCTCGATGTCGAGGTAGAGGGGCTGGCCCTTGTCGTCCTTGATCTTGTCCTGCTGCCTCTTCGCCACGACGTAGATCGAGGCCCCATTGAGCGTGGCGCTGATCTCGCCGGCGTGGAAGGCCCGGTTGTTGTTCGTGTCGTCCCAGGCGAGCCCGCCCTCGTCGCAGGCGTCCTTCCAGAAGGCCTGAAAGAACTTCAGGGACTCGATGGTCCCCTTGGAGTTGATGGCGACCTTCTTGCCGCTGGGGTCGGTCTCGGCGCCGCCGAAGCTCCACAGCAGCGGGTAGCAGAAGGTGGGAGGGTCGCCGAAACTGTGCCCGAGCGCCTGGCCGATAGGCCTCCCTTTTGCCTTCAGCTTCTTGCCGACCTGGCGCCACTCGTCCCAGGTCTTGGGGAACTCCTTGACCCCGATCTCCTCGTGCCAGGACCGCCGGTAGGCTACGGTGTTGCCGATGACCCCGTGCGGGACGCCCAGCCACTTGCCTCCGACCTTGGCGGTGGAGTTAAAGATGTCGTAGTAGCCGCCCTGCGCCTTCCCGATCGGCTCGGCCACGTCGGACACGTCCACCAGGGCGCTGGCGTACAGGTGCGGCCAGTTCCACAGGAGCTGGATGATGTCCGCGCCGGCCTTGGACTCGATGGCGGCCGTGGTCCGGGCCTGGAGGTCGTTCACGTTGATGAACTCGATCGTGACCTCCGCCCCAAGGGCCTTGCTGGCCAGGGGGGCCTGGCGCTTCAGCTCCGCGTCCGCCTCGGGGATGAAATCGACCCACCGGAGGACGTGCAGCTTCGCGCCCTGGGCGAAGGCGGGCGCGCGCCGCGCCTCGAGGATCCCGGCCAGGCCCCCCGCCGTCAGGGCTGCCCCGGTCGCTTTCAGGAAAGTCCGGCGGCCTACGGATTTCTTCCCCATTCGCGTTTCCTCCTCATCTGGCTTCTTCATCGTTGCCCCTCCTTCTCCCTTGCTCCGTAATGTCACGTACGCCCACTCCCCCACCGGAGGATCGGCGATCCCCGCGGTGGGCGACGGAGGGGCTCCGGCAATGGAGGCCCCGAGATCGCGTGTCCAAACGAGGTGACCCGGTCCTGCCTAAGCCTGCGTGAGAATGGC
>DASYVA010000133.1 GCA_036000645.1 Candidatus Methylomirabilis sp. | reverse complement strand
CCCGCCTTCGTCGCCTCGGTGGCCTACCTGGACCCCGGGAACTTTGCCACGAATATCCAGGGCGGCGCCAAGTTCGGCTACCTGCTCCTCTGGGTAGTCGTGGCCAGCAATCTGATGGCCATGCTGGTCCAGGCCCTGTCGGCCAAGCTCGGCATCGCCACCGGGCGGAACCTGGCCGAGCTCTGTCGCGAGGAGTTTCCCCGACCGATCGTCTGGGGGATGTGGGTCCTGATGGAGGGGGTGGCGATGGCGACCGACCTGGCCGAGTTCCTCGGGGCCGCCCTCGGGTTCAACCTCCTCCTGGGCCTTCCGCTGCTGCCGGCCGGGCTCCTGACGGCGGCCACGACATTCGCCATGCTCTCCCTTCAGCGGCGCGGCTTCCGGCCCCTGGAGGGGGTCATCGGCGCCCTGGTCGGGGTCATTGCCGTCGCCTACGTCATCGAGACCCTTCTGGAGCGTCCCGCCTGGGGGGAGCTTGCCTTTCACGCCGTCGTGCCCCAGTTCAGCGGGACCGAGAGCGTGCTCCTGGCGACGGGGATCCTGGGGGCGACGGTCATGCCCCATGCGGTTTTCCTCCACTCCGCCCTGACCCAGCATCGGATCGTGGCCCGCACCCCGGACCACCTCCGGCGGCTCTTCCGCTTCGAGTGCGTGGACGTGGCCATCGCCCTGGGCGTCGCCGGCCTCGTCAACGGGGCCATGCTGGTCATGGCCGCCTCGACCTTCTTCGCCCGGGGGCTCACCGACGTCGGGACCATCGAGGAAGCCCACCGGACCCTCACCCCGCTCCTGGGCGCCGCGTCGAGTTGGGTGTTCGCCGTCTCCCTCCTGGCCTCGGGGCTCTCCTCCTCCGCGGTCGGCACCATGGCTGGGCAGGTCATCATGCAGGGGTTCCTCCACCGGCGGATCCCGCTCTGGCTGCGCCGGCTGGTGACGATGCTGCCCGCGCTCGTGGTCATCGCGATCGGCCTTGAGCCGACCCGGACCCTCGTCCTCAGCCAGGTCGTCCTCAGTTTCGGCCTTCCCTTCGCCCTCCTCCCCCTCGTGTGGTTCACGGCGCGGCGCGACCTGATGGGACTCCTGGTCAACCGGCGGGGGACGACGGTGCTGGCGGCCGCCGTGACGGCACTGGTCGTCACCCTGAACGGCCTTCTGCTCGGCCAGGTGCTCTTCGGTTGGGGAGGGTAAGCCGCCCGTTCGGGCCCCGGTGGCGGGCGTTTTGGGTTGAGTGTCCCCCGTCCCCCTGCTACAAATGAGAGACGTGAAGCGACGCAGGTCGCGGGGAGCGCAGATGGCCGAGGGGAGTCGAGGGCGGGCGGGAGCAACGGTGAGCCGGGGCGCCCTGGCCCGCGATCCGGCACGGTGCGCCGACCTTCTGGCGGAGGCCCTGACCAGCTACCGGGGGCTGCGGGCGGTGGAAGTGGACTGGGCGCGGGGCACGATCACGCTGCGGTTCGAGCCCGACCGCCTCTCGCCGCGATCGGCTGAGCGTCTGGCCGCCCGGTTGGGGCGGGAGTTCGGCCGCCGCCTCAGCGCGCGGAACCTTGCGGCGGCGGCCTCGGACTCTCCCGAGGTGGGGAACATCCTCCGGGCGGAGCTCCGGGCCCGGACGGGGGAGCCGGGGCTTGTCCTGGCGCTGGACGCGAAGCAGCTCCGCCTGGCCTACGGGGAGGGGGAGGCGGGGCTGGCCGAGGTCCGTCGGCCCCTCTCCGCGGCTGCCGAGACCTCCGCCGGAGAGGTCTGGCGGCGGCGGATTCCCGCCCTCCGCTCGGGCGCCTGCCTCCTGTTTCTGCTGGCGGGGGTGGGGGCCTCCTGGCTCGCCCTCCCGCTGGCCGTGACCCGCGCCCTGTACGGCCTCGCCTATCTCAGCGGCGGCCTCGTCGAGGCCCGGAACGCCATTCGGTCCCTCCGGAGCGGCGTCTTCGACGTCAACGGCCTCATGGTGGCCGCCGCGATCGGCGCCGCCGCGATCGGGCAGTGGGCCGAGGGGGCCGTCCTCCTCTTCCTCTTCTCCCTGAGCAACGCGCTGGAATCCTACGCCATGGACCGGACCCGGCAGGCCCTGCGGGCGTTGATTGCCCTGCGGCCGGCCGAGGCGACGGTCCTCAGGCAGGGGAAGGCGGTCCGGGTTGCGGTGGAGGATCTGGCGGTCGGGGATCGGATCCTGGTGAAGCCCGGGGAGCGGATCCCCGCCGACGGTGTCGTCCTGGACGGCCACTCGGCCGTGGACCAGTCTCCCATCACCGGCGAGTCGGTCCCGGTCGCGAAGGGGATCGGGTCGGGAGTGTTCGCCGGGACCATCAACGGGCAGGGAACCCTGGAGATCCGGGTCGCCAAGCCCCACGCGGAGACCACGCTGGCCAAGGTGATCCAGCTCGTGGAGGAGGCGCAGGCCAGCCGTGCCCCGGCCCAGCGGATCATCGACCGGTTCGGCAACGCGTACGCGGTCGGGGTGGCGACTGCGGCGGTGCTCATGGCCGTGCTGCCCGTCCTGGCCTTCGACGTGCCGCCGGCCGCCGCCATCTACCGGGCGATCACGCTGCTGGTGGTGGGCTCCCCCTGCGCCCTGGTCATCTCCACCCCCGCCTCGGTCCTCTCGGCGATTGCCAATGCGGCCCGGCAGGGGGTCCTCTTCAAAGGGGGGGCCTACCTGGAGGCGCTGGGGCGGGTCCGAGTGGTGGCCCTCGACAAGACCGGGACGCTCACCCGAGGCATCCCCGTCGTCACCGATATCCTGCCGGCCGACGGCACCTCCCCGCAGGAAGTCCTCGGCCTGGCCGCGGCGGTGGAGGGACGCTCCGAGCACCTCCTGGGCCAGGCGGTGGTGACGGAGGCCCGGCGGCGGGGGATCGTGCCGGCCGAGGCGGCGGACCTGCAGGCGGTCGTGGGGCGCGGCGTGCTGGCCCGGGTGAACGGCCGGGTGGTGGCGGTCGGAAACCAGGCGTTCCTGGGCGAACGCGAGATCCCGGTTCCGGCTCCCCTCCGCGCGGCGGCGGAGCGGTTGCAGGTTGGGGGGAAGACGGTCATCTTCGTCGCCGATGGAGGCACGCGCGGCCTCATTGCGGTGGCCGACCAGGTGCGGTCCGAGGCTCCCGCCGTCATCCGCCGGCTGAAAGACCTCGGCGTCACGACGACCGTGATGCTGACGGGGGATAACCCGCGCGTGGCCCAAGCGGTGGCGGCCGCGACGGGCGTGGATGAGGTGTACGCCGAGCTGTTGCCGGAAGCGAAGGCGGAGGTGGTGGTGGCCCTGCGGCAGCGGTACCAGGACGTGGCGATGGTGGGGGATGGGGTGAACGACGCCCCCGCCCTGGCCCGGGCCACCGTGGGGGTGGCGATGGGCGCCGCCGGGTCCGATGTGGCCCTCGAGACGGCCGACGTCATCCTCATGGGGGATGACCTGACCAGGCTTGCCTACGCGCTTGCCCTGAGTCAGCAGGCCCGCCGGGTCATCTGGCAGAACCTGGGGCTCTCGGGGGTCATCATCGTTTCCCTGGTCCTCTCCGCCGTTCTCGGGGTGATCAGTCTGCCGGTCGGGGTCGTGGGCCACGAAGGGAACACCCTCCTGGTCGTGGCCAACGGGCTGCGCCTTCTCCGGTTCCGTCCCGCCGCCTGACGGGGGCCTCCCCGATGCCTGACATGGATTTTCTTCCCGGGATCGGCTAGAGTGTCCTCGCCGTGGAGGCTCCCGCGGCGCTTCATTCCAGGAGGTCGGTCATGATCTGGATGCCAATCATGGAGCACAGGGGTGCCCCCAGAGGATTGGGAAGGGTGGCCGCGGCGGGACTGGCCCTGCTCCTCGTCGCCGGCTGTGCCCCGCAGTCGGAGCTGACGGCGCGGGAGCAGGCACTCGAGCTGACCCGCCGCCAGCTCACCCGGGCCGAAGACGAGGGGAAGGCCCTGGCCCGGCGCGTCGAGGCGCTGGAGCGGGCCGTCGCCGATCTCACCGCCGCCCGCACCCAGCTCGAGGGACAGCGCGCCGAGCTCTCGGCGACGGTGGAAAAGATGCAGGGCGAGAACCGGGAGCTGCACCAGGCGCTTCGGGCGCGGGCCGACGAGCAGGCGAAGCGGATGTCGGAACTCATCGACCGGAACCGGGGCCTGGAGGTGGAGGGGGCCCGCCTCGGCCTGCTGGCGGAACAGCGCCAGCAACAGGTGCGGGACCTGCAGGGGGAGCTCCAGCGCGCCCAGGAGGCCCGGGCGGCGGTGGAGCGCGAGGTGGGGCGGCTCAAGACCGGCGTGGAGCAGCACCAGGCGGAGGTGGCCCGCCTCGCCCAGATCACCCGCGAGAAGGAGGCGGAGCTCGCGAAGCTCACCGCCACCTACGATAACCTGGTGAAAGACCTCAAGAAGGAGATCGAGGCCGGGGAGATCCAGGTCACGCAGTACCGGGACCTCCTCACCGTGAACCTGGTGGACAAGATCCTCTTCGACTCCGGGCGGACCGAGATCAAGCCTCGCGGCCTCGAGGTCCTGCAGCGGGTCGGGGACATCCTGAAGGGGGTAGAGGGGAAGGAGATCCGGATCGAGGGGCACACCGACAACGTCCCGATCGGCGCTGCGCTGGCCCAGCGGTTCCCGACGAACTGGGAGCTCTCGACGGCCCGGGCGACGACCGTGGCTCGCTTCCTTCAGGAGCGGGTGGGGATCGTGGCGGAGAAGATCTCGGCGGCCGGCTACTCGCAGTTCCGCCCCGTGGCCAGCAACGACACCGAGGAGGGGCGCCGGCTGAACCGGCGGATCGAGATCGTCCTTGCCCCCCTCCCGGTGGGCCAGCAGGGGGCGCGGCCATGAGGCGGGTCGGGTGGGGAGGGGCCGTCCTGGCGGGTGGCCTGCTCCTGGTGCTGGCCGCCTGCGGCGGCCCGCGGACCTACCTCATCGGCCTCCAGTACCGACCCGCGGCGCCTCCGGAGGCGCAGGCCGGCCCGCTCCCCAGTGTCGCCGTCAACTTCTTCGCCGATGTCCGGGAGCGTCCGGACCGGGTGAAGATCGGGACCCTCACCAATCCACAGGGGGAGACCGACACCCTCATCCCGGCGCGCCTGGGGGTGGACGAGGTCGTCACCCAGGCGATCGCCGATGCCCTGGCCAAGCGCGGCCACCCGGTCAAGCAGATCCAGGGCTGGGATCTCACGCTGGCGGGAGCCCATCCGGCCTGGGGGGATGTCCTGGTCGGGGGGCAAATCCAGGAGTTCTGGATCACCGGGGAACGCGCCCTCGTGAACACGAGGACCGCGGCGGCCGTCCGACTGAAGATCGTGGTCGTCGCCTCCCGCACACGGGAGGTCCTCTGGGAGGGGACGCTCAGTACCTCCGCCGAGTCCACCGAGGTGCTTTTCCCGGAGGAGCAGGTGGCAGCCACGGCCAGCAAGGCCCTCAGCCGCGCCCTGGACCTCTTCTTGGCGGACCCCCAGTTCCTGTCCCGGCTGAAGGCGGTAAGCCCGTAGCGCCACTGGAGAGCGAGCTTCGGCCGCTCATTCCGCCCGCTCCCCTCCACGGCGTTCGGCAGGGGGGCGGGCGGGATGCTTTTTGGGACTCAGCGGTCCGCGAGGCGGTCGCGGAGGGCGTCGAGGAGGACGGGAACCTGGACCATCCCCTTGTTCCGGAGGTGCTGGGCCAGCCAGGCGGCCTGGCCCACGTAGAAGGACCGCGGGCTGTAAAAGATGGCGACGAGGTCGGCGGCCACCAAGAGGAGGATGAGCACGAGCGCCCGGATCCGCCGCTTCGCGCTCGGGAGCTGGCGGGCCATGCCGGTCCGGTAGCGGGTCCAGGCGAACTTCATCCGGAGCCAGGGGTTCCGGCGCAGCCCCGGGTAGCGGGCCACCTTGAAGGCGTCGTAGGCGGTCAGCACGCGGGCGAGCCCCAGGAGCGGGATGGCCGCCGCGGCCCAGAGGAGGGCCCTCTCGAGAACCGCGCGGTTCTCCGGCCGCTCTAGGCTCTCGAACCCCGAGTAGGCCGCCAGGAGCGTGAGCCAGGCGAGCCCCTCCAGCAGGACCAGGGCCTGGAAGGCGGCCCCCTTCCGGGGCTGCCCGTTCAGGTACTGGCCCCAGCCGGGCACGGCGAGGGAGCAGAGGGCCGCAGTCGCCTCGCGCTCCTTCCCGGTAAACGGTTCCAGCGCGCGGCGGTCGGCCTCCTGATAGGCCTGGAGCGTCCCCCACACCCAGCCGGCCGCCCCCCACAGGAAGAGGAGCGCGAAGAGGGCCGGGATGGTGGTATCGAAGCGGAACTGGAGATCGAGCCACCACGCCACGCGAGACCAGGAGGTCGCGGCGGCGGCGAGGACCCCGAAGAAGAAGATCTGGAGGAGGAAGAGCCAGTTGGCGGTCGTCCGCTGCCCGTTGTAGAGCTGGCCGCCTCCCCACAGGAAGAGGGAGAGGGTTGCGGCCCGGGCCGGGTCGCGGAGCGGCCCGACGGCCCGGGGCAGCCTCTGCGACGGAGTCTCGAGTGAATCGCCCAGGACGTAGACTTTAGTGTCAGCCATTGTGGTCGTCCCGATGGGTGCCGGCCGGGGGCGTTTGCAAGCAGCAGGCCTCGGGCGTCGTGCCGACGGCCCTCCTCCCGCCGGGTCGGCTCCGTGCAGCAACACCTTGAATCTGCGCGATGATCGCCGGGTTCGTGGGGTCCACCAGCGCCTGCAGGACCTCGCCTCCGACTCCCTGGTTATGATCGCGGTTACTTTTTGTAACCGGGAGTCCCTGCGGGCTCCGCGGGTGATGTCCGGAGCGCCCCGGCCTCCCGGATGGAGAACGCGGCGAGGCACGTCCCCACCATGATGACCAGGCAGAGGCTGAAGGCTTTGAGGTAGGCCGCCAGGGGATAGACCCTGGCGCCCGCAACCATCGCTCCCTCCCAGCCCGAGTCCAGCACGGCCCCCAGGACGATCTGGAGAACGGCCGCCCCGAAGAACCCGCCCCCGTTCACCAGCCCGGTCGCGACCCCCGTCGTCTCCGGCGGGCTCAACTCCTTGGCGCAGGCGAGGCACAGCAGCAGCCCGGCGGAGGTGAGGCCGAGCCCGGCCATCAGGGCCGCGAGAGCGGGCCCGGGCCGGAGGGGGGCGCTCGCGAGCAGGACGGCCCACAGGGTGGTGTGGGCCACGGCGGAGAGGAGGATGGGGCGGCGCCGCTCCCGCATCACCCGGTCGGAGAGGAGGCCCAGGAGTGGGCCCCCAAACATGAAGCCGAGGGCGCCGAAGGAGAGGTAGAACCCCGCTGCGGTCGCGGAGACCCCGGAAGTCTGGGTGAGAAACGGGACACCCCACACGACGAAGAAGGCGAAGAAGGCCATGTCGAAGCCCATCTTCGTGGCGAGGGGGAGCCAGATCCTCCCATCGCGCAGGAGGGCGGCGGCCGCGGGCCGGAGGGCTGGCGGTGCCGTGCCCGGCTGGGCCGGCGCCAGGACCGGGCGGTCCCGGACGACGAGGAGCAGGCCCCCTCCCACCAGGGCGGTGAGAATCCCCACGGTGGTAAAGCCTGCCCGCCAGCCGACGGCAGCGACCAGGATGGCGAAGGGGCCGCCGGCCAGGAAGCCTCCGAGATTCCCCAGCATTGCGGTGAGGCCAGTCATGGTGGCGAAGGCCCGGGGCGGGAACCACTCGGTGATCAGCTTGAGCGTGTTCACGAGAACCGGGGCGACCCCGAGGCCGACGAGGGCGCGTCCCGCATAGGCCATCGGCAGGGTGGGCGCGGCCGCGAACAGGAAGGCCCCCGCCGTCATCAGGAGGGCCGAGGCCGTGAGGGTGCGGCGGGGTCCCCAGGTATCCGCGAGGATCCCCGAGGGGATCTGGAGGAGGCCGTACAGATAGAAATAGATGGACGCCAGTCCCCCCAGCCCGACCGCCGCCGTGGCGAAGGTGGCCATGAGGTCGGTGGCGATGACGCCCAGGGCGAACCGGTGGAAGGTCACCAGCAGGAACAGGAGCGTCGCCGCTCCCCAGGCCGCCCACCGCCGCATCGTCCCTCCCGCGGAAAACGGCAGCGATTATACCAGCGGGGCAGGCGCGGGGAAGCGGACGTTGACACGCGAGGGCACGTCCCGTAGGATGCCGCGCGCCGATCGCGGCGGGAGCCGGGGGAAGCCGTGGACCTGATGGCGAGCTGGGTCTGGAAGCACTACGAGGAGTATGTGCGGAAGCACCTGGCCCGGCACGGGAGGCGGGACCCGTCCCCGGAGGAGCTGCGGGCGACCCTGGAGGCGATCTGGCGGGAATCCTCGGCCACGCTCCTGGTCCAGGAGCCCTGGATGGGGACCATCCGGTTCAAGGCGCTGGCGCGGCTCAAGGGCGAGGCGGCCGAGGAGCTCCTCGCGGATCCGATGGCCTACATCCATAGCCGGTACGGCGGGGGGAAGTTCAAGGTGAACTTCCACCACGGCATGCACTTCGTGGGGACCCGGAACTTCAAACCGGAGGGCGAGCCCCGGTGGCCCGACCTGCCCGAGCTCCCGGAGGAATAGGGTGGCGCGCCTTCGGTTTCTCGCTTGACCCGATCGGGCGCTTCTGAGAGGGTCGCGTGCGAGGAGCACCGCATGCCCTTGCCGCCCGGAGAACTGCGGAGGATGCAGGACGAGGAACGGCGCCGCGGTGCCGCCCACCGTCGGCTCCGGTGGGCCCGGCGGCGGCGCATCGCGCTGTGGCTCCTCGGCGGGGCCGGCCTCCTCGCCCTCCTCGTGCTCGGCGCCCGGGCCGCCGGCCTGGCCTAACACCAACGACAGAATCAGCGTGACAACGTCCGGGTCCTGTCGCCGGCGCCGCCCCGGCCCCCGGCCCCTCTGGGGAACCCTCCCGTGGTTCCCCCCATCGGCCCAAGGCCGATGGGACCCCCCTCCGCTACGGGGGCCGGGGGGCGGCATCCGGCGCCGCCCGGACCTTTTGTCACACGATCTCTCTCGTTTGTACTAGCCGATCCCGTACTCGTTCCAGCGCCGATCCACCAGCGCCTTCACTTCCGGGCTCATCACGATCTCGTCCGGCCAGTCCCGCGTGAACCCCTCGCTCCGCCACTTGCGCGTCGCGTCCACCCCCATCTTGCTCCCGTAGAGGGGGAGCCGGCTCGCGTGGTCGAGCGTCTCCACCGGGCCGTGGACGAACTCGATGTCCCGCTCCGGGTCGATGTGGTTCAGGGCCTTCCAGGTGACCTCCGAGGGGTCGTGGAGGTTCACGTCGTGGTCCACGACGACGATGACCTTGGTGAACATCGCCTGCCCCAGCCCCCAGAGGGCATGCATGACCTTCCGGGCGTGCCCCGGGTACTGCTTCCGGATGCTGACGAGCATCAGGTTGTGGAAGATGCCCTCGAAGGGCATGTGGTAGTCCACCACCTCCGGGAGCTGCTTCTGGAGGAGCGGGAGGAAGATCCGCTCGATGGCGTAGGCCATGTGGCAGTCCTCCATCGGCGGCCGCCCGACGATGATGGTCTGGTAGATGGGATTGCGGCGGTGGGTGATGGCCGTCAGGTGGAAGACCGGGTACTCGTCCGCCAGGGAGTAGAAGCCGGTGTGGTCGCCGAAGGGTCCCTCGGTCCGGAGCTCGGCAGGGTCCACGTACCCCTCGAGCACGATCTCGGCCGTCGCCGGGACCTCCAGGGCGATCGTCTCGCAGGGGACCAGGGGGACCGGCTCCTTCCGGAGGAAGCCGGCGATCAGGAGCTCGTCGATCCCCTCGGGCGCCGGGACGGTCCCCGAGAAGGTGGTGATCGGGTCGGCCCCCAGCACCGCCGCCACCTCGATCCGCTCCCCGCGGGCCTTGGCCTTGCGGTAGTGGCCGGCGCCCCCCTTGTGGGCGTGCCAGTGCATCGCCGTCGTCTTCCCGTCGAAGACCTGCATCCGGTAGGTGCCCACGTTCCGGATGCCGGTCTCCGGGTCCTTGGTGATCACGAGGGGGAAGGTGATGTAGCGGCCGGCGTCCTGGGGCCAGCACTGGATGATCGGGAGGAAATCCAGCGACGCGTCGGCCGTCCGGACCACCTCCTTGCACGGGCCATCCTTCACGGACTTGGGGAAGAAGGAGGCCAGGTCCCGGAGCTTCGGCAGCATCTTGAGTTTATCCAGGAGCCCCTGGGGCGCCTTCGTCTCGAGCAACCCCTCCAGCGCTTCCGCCACCTCCCCGATCGCCTTGACCCCCAACGCGAGGCACATCCGCTCGGGCGACCCGAAGGCATTGATGAGGAGCGGCACCGTCGAGCCCTGCACCTGCTCGAACAGGAGGGCCGGGCCTCCCCGCTTGCTGAGCCGGTCCGTGATCTCGGCGACCTCCAGGATGGGATCCACCGGGACCCGGACGCGCCGCAGCTGGCCGGCCTCCTCGAGGGCGGCCATGAACTCCCGCAGATCCCGGAACGCCATGCTCCCCTCCCCCCTCAGAAGGTAATGGCCGCCCGGGTGACCTTGCCCTGGTCCGCCATCTGGAAGGCCTCGTTGATCTGGGCCAGAGGGAACTTGTGGGAGAGGACGTTCGCCCAGGGGTACTTCGTCCGGGTTCGGGCGATGAGGCGCAGCGCCTCGCGCAGATGGTCGGCCTCGTAGTAGACCATCCCGTAGACGGTCTTGTTCCCGAAGATGAGCAGGGAGGGGTCCAGGTCGAAGGTGAGGCCCGGGTTGATGTTCCCGATTTCGAGGTACCGGCCCGTCCGCCCTAACATCCGCAGCCCCTCGGTGCAGACCCGCGGGTGGCCGACCAGCTCAGCGACCACATCCGCTCCCCAGCCATTGGTCAGCTCCTGGACCTTCTTGATCCGCTCTTCTGGCGTGCGGACCTCGCGAAGGTCCAGGAGGACGTCGGCTCCAAAGGCCTTGGCTAGGGCCAGGCGCTCCGGAATCCCGTCGATCACGATGACCAGCCCGGCCCCCATCTCCTTGGCCACGGCGCAGGCGTAGACCCCCAGCCCGCCCGCCCCCTGGACCACCACGCTCTCCCCCAGGCGAAGCCCCGCAAGCTGCAACCCCCCCACGACCTGGGCGAGG
>DASYVA010000132.1 GCA_036000645.1 Candidatus Methylomirabilis sp. | reverse complement strand
CGCCGCCGGGCCGGCCGGGGTCGCCCGGCCCGCCGCGCCGTCTTCTGTGCGGCCCGGCCGACCGGGGGGGCCGTCGCCGTCGGCGGCGGGGGCTCCTCCTCGGGCGGTCGGTCGAGGCGGAAGGCGTCGTGGAGGACGCGGACTGCCAGCTCCGCGTACTTGGCCTCGATGACGCAGGAGACTTTGATCTCGGAGGTGCTGATCATCAAGATATTGATCTTCTCCCGCGCCAGGGTCTCGAACATGCGCGAGGCCACGCCCGAGTGGGTCCGCATCCCCACGCCCACGATCGAGACCTTGGCGATCTGGTCGTTCCCCAGCACCTCGGCCGCCCCGATCTCCGCCGCCACCCCCCGGACGATCTCCAGCGTCTTCTGGTAGTCCGGGCGCGGGACCGTGAACGAGATGTCCGTGGTGCTCCCGTCCTGGCTGATGTTCTGGACGATCATGTCCACCACCACGTTCGCATCCGCGACGGCCCCGAAGAGCTTGGCGGCGACCCCCGGGCGGTCGGCCACCCGGGCCACCGTGATCTTGCCCTCGTTGGTATTGTAGGCGATGCCCGAGACCACCACCTTCTCCATGGCGGCGTCCTCCGCGACCACGAGGGTCCCCTCGCAGTCCGAGAAGCTGGAGCGGACGTGGATCGGTACCTGATAGTTCTTCCCGTACTCGACGGACCGGGTCTGCAGCACCTTGGCTCCCAGGCTGGCCAGCTCCAGCATCTCCTCGTACGAGATACGGGGGAGCTTGCGGGCGCCGGGGACCAGGTCCGGATCCGCCGTATAGACGCCGGCCACGTCGGTGTAGATCTCGCACACCTCGGCCCCCAGCGCGGCCGCCATCGCCACCGCGGTCAGATCGGAGCCGCCTCGGCCGAGCGTCGTGACCTCCTCCTCCGCCGTCACTCCCTGGAACCCGGCCACGATGGCGACCTCCCCGGCCTCCAGCGCCTCCAGGACCCGGCGGGTGTCGATGCGGAGGATGCGGGCCTGGCTGTGGGTCTCGTCGGTCAGGATCCGGACCTGGGTCCCGGTGAAGGAGCGGGCCTTCCAGCCCAGCTCCTGGATGGCCAGGGAGAGGAGGCCGATGCTCACCTGCTCGCCGGTCGCCAGGATCACGTCCAGCTCCCGCTCGTCGGGCCGCTCGGCGATGCGGTGGGCCAGCGCGAGGAGCCGGTCCGTCTCCCCAGCCATGGCGGAGACCACCACCACCACGTCGTGGCCGGCCTGGCGGGTCGTCACCACCCGGCGCGCCACGTTGCGGATCCGCTCGATGTCCCCCACGCTGGTGCCGCCGTACTTCTGGACGATGAGCGCCACGGCTGATCCTTAGGAGACCGGCGCCGCCCGCTGCCCGATCTTCTGTTCTTCCCCGCGCCAGAGCCGGCGGATGTTCTCGTGGTGCCGGGCGGTGATGAGCGCGGCGACGGCCAGCGCGAAGACGAGGGAGGGGCCGGGCCCCTCCCAGGCCGCGGTGGTCACGGGGAGGCTGGCGGCGGCGACCAGGGCCGCCAGGGACGAGTAGCGAAACCAGAAGGCGGTGAGCAGCCAGAGCAGAAGCGCGGTCAGTCCGACCGCAGGGAGGGCGGCCAGGACCGCTCCCAGCCCCGTCGCCACCCCCTTCCCCCCACGGAACCGGAGAAAGATCGGGAAGCAGTGGCCCAGCAGCGCGGCGCACCCCGCGGCCGCCACCCACGCGTCGCCGGTGGCAAGCCCGCGGGCTGCCAGGACCGGCGCCGCCCCCTTCATCCCGTCCAGCAGCAGCGTCGCGGCCGCCTCCCCCTTCCCGAGCACCCGGAGGACGTTGGTGGCCCCGATGTTCCGGCTGCCCCGCTCGCGGACGTCCACGCCCCGCCACCGGCCGATCAGCAGGCCGAAGGGGACCGAGCCCAGCAGGTAGCTGCCCAGGACCAGCAGAAGCCGCGCCCCCACCCGTCCCCCTCAGCCCCGCAGGTCAATCCGCCGCCAGAACTTCCGGAAGTAGTCCACCCCGGAGAAGACGGCGATCCCCATCGCCCCCCACAGGACCACCGTCCCGATCCGCACCGGCCACCCCGCGAGCGGTCCTCCTCCCAGGCTCAGGATGAGGAGCGCCACCGCGACGACTTCGGCCACCATCTTGACCTTTCCCCAGTCGCTGGCCCCGATGATGACGCCCTGGGCTGCGGCGATCCCCCGGAGGCCGGTGACGGCGATGTCCCGTCCCACGATGAGGACCACAATCCAGGCAGGGATCTTGTCCACCTGGACCAGGGAGATGAGGGCGGCGGCGATCAGGAGCTTGTCGGCGATGGGGTCGAGCAGGGCGCCGAGCGTCGTGACCTGCCGGCGCCGACGCGCCAGATGGCCGTCCAGCCAGTCCGTCAGCACGGCCAGCAGGAAAATCGCGACCGCCACGATCGGGTACGGCCGGGTCGTGGCGATGAGGAACACCATCAGGAGAGGGACCAGGAAGATGCGGACGACTGTGAGGGTGGTCGGGAGGTTCACCGTGCCTCACCGACGCTCGCGGGGGGCCGCCGCGGGCACCGGGGACACGCCCAGGTCCCGGGCCACGCCGTGGATGATCTCCGGGTCGATCCGCTCCCGCTTCAGGAGGAAGCCTTCCAGGAGCGCATTGTCGCAGAGCGTGTTGATGAGCCGGGGGGTGCCGCGGGCGTGGCGGTGCACCGCCTCCAGCGCCTCCGGGGCGAAGAGGTCCCGGGTGGCCCCGGCCACCCGCAGCCGGTGCCGGATGTAGGCGGCCGTCGCCTCGGGCGTGAAGGACCGCATCCGGCACTTCAGCGCGACGCGCTGCGCGAGCGGCGGGTCCACGGCGAGATGCTCCTCCAGCTCGGGGAGGCCGAAGAAAAGAAAGGTGATGAGCTTGCCCTCCGGGACCTCCAGGTTCAGCAGGCCTCGGAACTCCTCCATGACCTCCCGCCGCTGCAGCATGTTGGCCTCGTCGATCAGCACGACCGCCTTCTTCCCCTGGGCCTGCAGCTGCGCGAGCCGCTGATAGAGGAGGGTGAGGAGGGCGACCTTGTCCGCGTTCTCGGGCACGTCCTCGACCCCGAGCTGCAGGGCGATCTTGCGGAGCAGCCACTCAGCGGTGATCGCGGAGTGGATGATCACCAGCAGGGCCGATTCCACCTGGTCCTCGTCCAGCGCGTCCAGCATCCGGCGAGCCAGCATGGTCTTCCCGGTCCCCAGATCCCCGACCACCACCGCCAGCCCCTTCATCGTGTTGACCGCGTGCATGAGCCGGGTGAGCACCTCCGCGTGCTGGCTCCCGTCAAAGTAGAACCGGGGGTCAGGGGTGTTGGCGAAGGGCTGCTCCCTCAACCCGTAGAACTGCTCGTAGCTCATGGGATCGTTCCCCGGCCGCGCGGCGCGGTGACTCCGAGATGCCCGTCAACGCGGGATGCTAGATGAAGGAGATCTTCTTCTTGCTCTTCCCCGGCTTGTGCGGCTCCCCGGGGGGGGCCGCGGCGGGGGCCGGTGGGGGCGGGGCGGGCGCCTCGGGGGCGCGGCCGGTCGGCCCGGGCCGGCCCTTCTCGCCGGCCGGCCCCTTCAGCCGTCCCTTCAGGTCTCGCAGGCGGGCCTTCACGTCCCGGAACTTGGGGGCCTCCTCCTGGAGGGACGTCAGGACTGCGTGGGCTTTGCCGCCGTCTCCCCCGGCCTCGTAGGCCGTCGCCAGGTCGTACCGGAGACCCCATCCATCTTCGCCCTGGGCGCCCGGCAGGGTCATCGCGCGCTCCAACTCCGCCACCGCCCGCCCCGCCTCCCCCTTGGCCAGGTAGCAGAGTCCCAGGAGGTTCGCGCAGGTGAGCGCCCGCCGCGGCTCCTTGGCGGCCAGGCGGAACTCCCCGATGGCCTCGTCGTACAGCTCCATCTCCTTGTACGCGATGCCCAGGTTATAGTGGGTCTCGTAGTCCTCCGGCCCGAGCTGCTCCCGGACCCCCTTCTGGAACTCCCGCAGGATCTCCGCCAGGAGCGGGGCCGTCTCCCGGACGGAGGGGCCGGCGCTGACCTCTTCGGTCAGCTCCGAGCCCAGATCCACGTAGCCCCCCTCGCCGGGGCCTTCATCCTGTGCCACCTTGAAGACCGGCGTGATGTCCGCTGCCGACGGCTGGAAGGAGGAGGGCCGCGCCGGGGCCGCGGGGGCGTGACGCGGCGGCTCCGGGCTGAGGTCCACCTCGAGCCCCTCGGGGGGGGCGGGCTCCTCGAGCAGCTCCACCACCGCCTCTCCCCCCTCGCCCGTCGCGTCCGTCCCGACGTCGGCGAAGGAGGCCTCGGGGGCGGCGGCCTGCTCCGCCTCAAGGGTCTGGAGCCGCTCCCGGGCGCCGGCGTTCCGCGGGTCGGCCGCCAGGATGCGCTTCAGGGCCCCTCGCGCCTCCTCCACCATGTCCTGCTGGATGAAGAAGTCCGCCTCGGCCAGATCCTCCTCCACCGTCCCACCTGCCGGGGGTGCCGAGAGCGGAGCGGCCGCCTCGACCGGCTCGGCCTCGGACGCTTCTGCCGGGACCGGCGGGGCCGCCGGGCGCTTCGGGGGGCCCGGCACGCTCCGGGCGCGAACGGGCTCGCCCGACACGCGCTCCAGGGCTTGCCGGACGTCCACGTTCCCGGGGTCCAGCTTCACACAGGACTCCAGCTCTGCCGTTGCCTGCGCGGTCTGCCCCTGGCTGACGAGGATCGAGGCGATACTCAGCCCCTCCCTGACCGCCTGGTCCGCCAGGTTCCGGTCGAGGTAGATCCCCTTCAGGCGCTGCCGGGCCCCGAGGTGGCGGGGGGAGAGGGAGAGGGACTGCTGCAGATGCTCGATCGCCTTGTCCACCAGGCCGTACTTCAGGTAGACCTCCGCCTTGGCCAAGTGGTCGCTCACCTGGCTGTCCTCCTCCTCGCTGGGCGCGGCATCGAGCGGGATCAGGCCTCCGGCCGTGTCCGCGGCCACGCCCTGGGTAGCCGCAGGCCCTGCCGTGACGGCGGCCTCCTCCCCGAACTCCAGCAGTCCCGCCCCCGAGCCCTCCTCCCCGGGGCCCCCCATCTCCACCAGGACCCGCTCCGCCTCCTGGGCGATCGCGCCGGCATCCAGTCCGCTCTCCTGGGCCGTCTCCGTGAGGTCGAAGGCGACCTCATCCGAGCCTCCCCCCAGTTCCTTCTCGAGGCGGGCGGCGAAGGCGCGCGCGTCGTCGGTGGTCTCCTCGTCCAGCGTAACGGTTCCCGCCTCCTCCGCGGGGGCCTCCTCCCCTCCCGAGAGGTCCACCAGCCCCGGCTCTATCTCCACGGGCTCCACGGGGGCGGGAGGCGGGGTGACCCTGACGGTCGCGGCGGGCGCGGAGGCGGGGGGGCGCGCGCCCGAGAGCGCGGCGACCTTCTCGCCGGCATCGCGCGCCTGCGGGTCCAGCTCCTGGAGGCTCCGGTAGGCCTCCAATGCCTCCGCGCGCTTGCCCTGCTTCTCCAGCACCTGCCCGAGCCCCCGGTAGGCCTCTGCCAGGCCGGCAATATCCTGCAGCCCCTTCAGCACCTCAACCAGCGTCAGGCGGTACCGCACCTCGCCGGGCGCCTTCGCCGCGAGGCCCTTGAGGAGCCGGACCACCTCCTGCCCCTTGCCGGCCTTGACCGCGGGCCCCGTGCCCTGCTGGAGCTCCTCGGCGGCCCGCGCGTGATCCCCCTGCTCCGCCGCCAGCGCGGCGAGACCGAGACGGATCTCCCAGCGGGCGGGGTCCAGCCGGAGAGCCTTCGTGTAGGCCTCCAGCGCCCGCTTGGCGTCCCGGGCCTCGCGGAACCCATCCCCGAGCGCCGTCCACACCCCGGCGTCGTCGGGGGCCAGGCTCGCCGCGGCCCTGAGCTCCTGGACTGCTTCCGCGGACCCCGACTTGGCGAGGATGCGGCCGAGCCCGAGGTGTGCCTCCAGGGCGTTGGGGTTGATCTGGAGCATCCGCCGGAAGATCTTCTGGGCCTCCGCGGTCTGCCCCGCCGCCACGCATTGCTCGGCGCTCCGCGCCAGGGGCCCATAGGCGTCCTTCGCCATCCCCTGCCGCGCGAGCATCTCCGAGAGCTTGGTCGCTGCCGCGACGTTGCCCGGATCCAGGGTCACGACCTTCTGGTAGACCGCCAGGGCCTCCTTCGCGTCCCCGGCCCGGCTGTACTGCTCGGCGATGAGGAGGAGCTGCTGCTTCGCCTCGCCCACCAGGCCCTGCTCCGCGTACAGGTCCGCACACAGCGCCTGGGCCTGCAGGTTGCCCGGGTCCAGCTTGATGGCCTTCTTGTAGACGGCCGTGGCCTTGGCGGCGAACCCGTCCTTCCGGTAGGAATCCCCGAGGCGCATGTACTGGCTGATCGCCTCGGCCCGGTTGCCCGTCCGGGCATACAGGTCCCCGAGCGCGTTCAGGACGCTCAGGTCGTTGGGGTCAGCCTTGAGGATGTTCTGGTACTCGGCGATGGCCTTATCGAGCCGGCCCTGTTGGGTGAACGCCAGGGCGGTCTGGAGCGCCTTGCGCTTGTCGAACGCCATGAGACTCCTTCAGCAGGATGGCGGCGAAAAGCCGGAAATCCCGCCAATTGGCGGCGGAAGCCTATCAAAGGCGTTGAGGGGTGTCAAGGCGGGAGGCCGGCATTTCCTGGCGGTTATTCCACTCCGCGTGGGCGTATCGGGCACGGGCCAACGCCGCCGCGGCCTCCGCCTCCACCCGGGAGGGGAGGGTCTCGGGAAGCGGGTGTCCCAGGGCGTCTTCGAACCCCTCCCGGAGCGCCGCCGCCACCCCAGCGAGGGGGGGGCGGGTGCCCAGCAGGGCGGCCACCGTGGTGACGGAGCCGGCCCACGCGGAGGCGGTCGGGTGCCGCAGGGCCGGCAGCGCCGCCTCCCAGGCGACCCGGTCCAGATCCAGGAGGAGCGAGCCGTGCTGCAGGACGGCGCCCCGGAGGCGCCGCTGGGCCGAGCCCACCAGCTTGCGCCCGGCCACAGAGAGCTCGAACCGCGAGGAGCTCAGGAAGCAGACGCCGCTCACCGCCCCCCGACCCACCGAGCCCCGGCTGAGATCGGCCGCCACGCCGAGGCGCCGGAGGCCGGCAATCAGCCCCTGGCTGATCCTCCGATAATCCTCCTGAATCCCCCCGGGCCCGAGGAGGCCCTCGGGAAACGCGATTGCGTAGGTCAGCTCGTGCTGGTGCAGGACCGCCCGGCCCCCCGTCATCCGACGCACCACGCCGAATCCCAGACGGCGGCAGGCCTCCAGATCCACCTCACCCTCGAGGGCCTGGGCATAGCCGACCGAGACGGTCGGCGGATCCCAGGTGTAGAGGCGCAGGGTGGGGGGGCCCTCTCCCCGCGCGCAGGAGGTGGCCAGGACCTCATCCAGCGCCATGTTGAGGGGGCCCGGCAGGGGCTCCGACCGGACGAATCGCCAGGAGGGCCGAGGACCGTGCGGCGACCGCGGGGCACCCGCCTTCACAGCACCCCCTCCCGGCGGAGCGTCTCCACCTCTCGGGAGGAAAGGCCGAGCATCTCCGCCAGAACCTCGGCCGTGTGCTCCCCGAGCCGGGGGGGCGGGCGGCGGATCGTGAGGGGGGACCCTTCGAGAGTGAAGGGGATCCCCAGGAGACGGAGCGACCCCAGGGTGGGATGCTCCACCTCCTGGACCATCTTCAGGTGGTGGACGGCCGGGTCGGCCAAGGCTTGCGCGACGGTGTTCACGGGCCCGCAGGGGAGCCCCGCCTCCTCCAGGCGCTCCAGCCATGTGGCGGTGGGGAGGGTGGCGAAGCGGGCCGCCAGGAGCGGCACCAGGCGCTCCCGGTTGGCCGTCCGGGCGCCATTGGTGGCGTACGCGGGGTCGTCCGCCCAGGCCGGCTCGCCCAGGACCCGGCAGAAGGTCCGCCAGAGCCCATCGTTGGCCACGGCGACGTTGAGGTGCCCATCGGCCGTCGCGAAGGTCTGGTACGGGACGATGTTCGGGTGCGCGTTCCCCC
>DASYVA010000131.1 GCA_036000645.1 Candidatus Methylomirabilis sp. | reverse complement strand
ACATCGGGGCGAAGGGCTGTGGCTCGTTCGATCGCCGCTCTCCCCTCCGAGGCTTCCCCCACGACCTCCATGTCCGGCTGAGCGTTGATGAGCATCCGGAGCCCGGCCCGCAGCACGGCGTGATCATCGGCCAAGACGATCCGGATCGGCTTCATGGCGTCCCTTGCGGCGTCTGGAGCGGGATCTCGGCAACAATCGTCGTGCCCTTCCCGGCCTCCGATTCGATCGTAAGCCTCCCCCCCACGAGGGCGGCCCGCTCCTTCATGCTGACGAGTCCGAGGCCCTTGGCCGCCCCGCGCGCTCGCTGCACGGCGGCAGCATCGAACCCCACGCCCTCGTCTTCCACGACCGCGATCACGGCCTGCCCACGGTGCTTGAGGAGGACGCTGGCGGCTCGCGCTCGTGAATGCTTGATCACATTGGTCAGGGCCTCCTGGACGATCCGGTAGAGGGTGGTCTCGAGGTGGGGGGGGAGCAGGATCCCCTGGAGGCGCTGGGCAACGAAGTCAATGCGGAGGCCGCTCGTCGCCTCGTAGCCTTCCACGCAGCGCTCCAGGGCGGGGATGAGGCCCAGATCATCGAGGATACTTGGCCGAAGGGCCACGACCTGGCGCTGCAGCTCCTCCAGCGTCTTCGCGACCAGCGCACGGAGCCGAGCGGTCCTGCTCTTCGCCTGCTCCAGGCTCTCCAGGCTTTCCAGCCCTTGCAGCTCGAGGAGCAGGGAGGTGAGCAACTGCCCGATCTCATCGTGCAGCTCCCGGGCGATCCGCCGCCGCTCCTCCTCCTGCGCTGTGATCAGCCGCTGCAGGAGCTGGGCGCGGCCGTCCTCCGCTCGCCGGCGCACGATGGCCCCGGCCAGCACATTGGCGACGGCCTGGAGGAAATGCGTGTCATCCTCCGTGAAGACCCGGCGGGCCGCCGTATGCCCGCCCATCACCCCGAAGGGGCGGTCTCCCCCGTTGATGATGACGCTCAGACCACTGATGACCCCGTGGTCGCGGAGCAGGGGCGGCCCGCTGAACCGGGTCTCGGTTCGCAGGTCCTCCACGATGACTGGCTTCCCGGCGAGGAGGGTATAGCCGGCCTGCGAGTCGGCCCCCGCCCCGACCGTTGCCTGGCCCACGGAGCCCTCCTTCCACCCTACGCCCGCCCGGAGCAGCAGGCTATCCCCCTGCGGGAGGAGCTCCAGGACCTTGCAGTACTCCACCTCGAGGGATCGGGCAACGAGCCGCACCGCCTCGTCCATCAGCGGGGGGAGATCGCCCCCTTCTAGCGCCCGCAGGCCGAGGGCAGCCACTCCGGCCTGCTGGCGGACCCGCGCCTGGCGGGCATGCTCCGCACGCCGCTGTGCGGTCCTGTCCTCCATCACCCCTTCGTAATACAGGACCTGGCTGGTGCGGTTCCGGACGGCCCGGCTGGTGTTCCGCACCCAGATGATCCCACCGTCGCTCCGGCGGATCGGAACCTCGAAATCCCGGACGACCCCCTGGCGGCCGAGCAAGCTCTTCCAGCGCTCACGATCCTCGCGTTCCACGTAGAGCTCGGTGGCGTTGATCGCCAGCAGGGCCTTCCGGTTCGGGTAGCCGAGCATCTGCACCAGGCCGTCGTTGACGTCGAGGAACTCGCCGCTCGGCGTGCTCCGATAGATCCCCACGGGCACGCCGTCGAACAAGCTGCGGTACCAGTCCTGGTGCTCGCGTAGCGCGTCGTCTGGCAATTCCGGGTCGGTGACGTCCATCATGATGCCCTGCCGGAGCCGGGGGTGGTCCCGCCAGCTCCCGAGACCGGGGCTGCCTCCTCGTGGAACCTGCGCAAAGAGAAAACCCGCCTGGGCGCAGACAGGAAGACCTCAGGCCTTCAGGGATTTGGGGTACGTGCCCTCCTCGCTCTGGTCGCTCACGCACCCCCGCCGGCCGGGGCAAGGGATTCCCGCCGGGAACGCCCCGACGGAGGTGGACAGGGGGTCCGCCTCCTGCCCTGCCCACCGGCCCTGCACCCCCTAAGATAGGCGGGGGCGGGGTGCC
>DASYVA010000130.1 GCA_036000645.1 Candidatus Methylomirabilis sp. | reverse complement strand
CGTTTGTATTATTCGTTCGTTCGCCCCCTCAGAACCACCACCGCTGCTGCAGGAAGAGGAGCCCCGTCGCCAGGGCCAGGGTGGGGATGGCCACGGCCGCGCCGGGGCCGATCCATTCCCGGAAGCCGAGGTGAATTCGCTCTCCCCGCTCGAGGATCCCGAGGGCGACGATGTTCGCCGTGCTGCCGATGAGAGTCAGGTTGCCCAGGAGGGTTCCGCCGAAGAGGAGCCCCCACCAGAGCGGGCCGGCGTCCGAGCCGGTCCGCCCCAGGTCCTGGACGATGGGGATGAAGGTGGCGACCGCCAGCACGTTGTCCATCACCGCGCTGAGCAGGCCGCTGCTCCAGGTCACCGTGAGCAGGAGCAGGGCGGGCCTCCCCCCGGTGGACTCGAGCAGCCCTTCCGCGATCCGGCCGGTGACGCCGACGAAGCGGAGGGTGCCGGCCGAGGCGAAGAGGAGGAGGAAGAAGGTGAGCGTCCACCAGTCCACGTGCCGCTCCACCAGGGCTCGGGCCTCCTCCCCCTCGAGCAGGAGGGCGATGGCGGCGGCGATCAGGGCCACGCCGAGCAGGAGGGCGTTCCGCTCCAGGCCCAACAGCTCCTCCATCTGGTGATGGGCGATCAAGCCGAGGATCGTGCCGCCGAAAAGCATCCCGCCCACCGCCAGATCCCGGGGGGCGATCGGTTCCACCTCCACCGCGGCCCCGCCCGCCTTCGCGAGCGCGGCGTCGAGGCGCGCGAGGTCCTTGCGGAAGATCAGAAAGCAGAGGGGGATGGCCAGAGCGAGAGCCGCGGCCGCCACGGGGCTGGCGTACCGGAGGAAGTCCGGGAACGTCAGGCCGGCGCGCAGCGCGATCATCACGCCGATCGGGTTCCCCACCACCGTCGCGCTGGAGCCGATGTTGGTGGCAAAGACCACCATCATGAGGAAGGGGACCGGCCCGAGGGAGAACCGCCGCGTGAGCTGCAGGGTCACGGCCATCATGAAGAGGATGGAGGTCACCTCGTCCACCAGGGCGGCGGAGAGCGCCGCCAGGATCATCAGGACCGCCGTCACACGATGCGCCCCGCCCCCCACCGCGCGGAGGATGGTCTCCGTCACCACCTCGAAGAACCGGCGCCGCTCCAGGAAGCCGATCACCACCATCATCCCCACCAGGAAGAGGATGACGTCCAGACCGGCGAACTCGATCAGGTGCGGGATGTCCAGGACGCCCGCAGCGAGGAGGACGGCCACGCCCCCGAGGGCGAAGGCGAGGCGGAATTTCCAGAAGAGGAGGGTGCCGGCGATGAAGCCGCCGAAGATGCTGGTCGCCAGCACCTGCCGGGGCGTGAACCCGGCGAGGAGGGTGAGGCCGCCAACGGCCGCCAGGCAACAAAGGTAGAGGGCGAGCCGCCTCACGCCGGGCACCTGTAGGCGTAGTGGATTTGCCGGGGGTTGATGAGGAAGCCCTCCAGCGTGGCGGAGCTGCAGGGGGGGTCAGTGGACGGTCCGGGACTCCTCCCGCGTGGGGCCGGCGATGATGTGCGAGGAGTGGTGGAGGATCATCCGCCACTTCCCGTCGAGCTTCTGGAAGAGGTTCGTGGCCAGGATGGAGGTGACCGCGACGTTCCCCTGCTGCTGGCTCAGCAGGTTCTCCGTGAGGACGACCCAGGCGAAAGCCCCCGCCAGCTCGATCCGGAGATCGGTCAGGGTGAAGCGGACCTCACCGCTGTTTTTGAAGATGAGCACCCAGGATTCCCGGACCGCCTGCCACCCCCGGAGCAGCCGCCAGCCGGGGTGGATGCAGACGACGCCGGGCGTCTGGGCCCAGACCGCCTCCATCTCCTCGAGGCTGAGGTGCTCGAAGGCCTTGTAGAACCGCTCGTTGGCCTCGCGCACTTGCGTGAGGTCGTCCCGCGCGTTCGCCACGGCTCGTCTCCCGGCTCACGCCTCGGCGAAGCGCACCACCGGACAGCGCGGCAGGACCCCCTCCTCCCAGCCCATCCGGAGAAGGACCTCCACGGCCCGGCGCCCGCTGACGCCGAAGTCGAGGGTGTAGTCGTTCACGTACATTCCGATGAAGCGGTCGGCCGCGGTACGGTCGAGCCCCCGCCCGAACTGCAGGGCGTGGGTCAGGGCCTCCTGGCGGTGCTCGAGGCCGTACCGGATGCTCGCCTTGAGCAGCCGGGAGAGATCCCGCACGGCCGGCTCGCCCAGGTCCCGCCGGACGGCGTTGGCGCCGAGGGGCAGCGGCAGGCCCGTCGTCTCGTGCCACCATTTCCCCAGGTCCAGGGCGGCCGTGAGGCCGTGCTGGCGGTACGTGAGCTGGCCCTCGTGGATGAGGAGGCCCGCGCCGACGCGCCCCTCCGCCACGGCGGGGAGAATCTGGTCGAAGGGCACCTCCACGAACGGGAACTCTCCCAGGCAGACCCGCAGGGCGAGGAACGCGGTAGTGAGCCGGCCCGGGATCGCGATCGTGGTCTCCCGCAGCGCCTCCTGGCGGAGCGCCTCTCGGGCAACCACCAGGGGGCCGTAGCCCACGCCGATGCTGGCCCCGTGGGGGAGCAGCGCGTAGCGGTCCGAGACGTAGGCGTAGGCGTGTACGGAGAGGGCCGTCACCTCGAGGCGGCCCTCGAGCGCCCACTCGTTCAGGGTCTGGATGTCCTTCAGCACGTGCTCGAAGCGGTACGGACTCGGATCCACCTTCCCGGACGCCAGGCCGTAGAACATGAAGGCATCGTCCGGGTCCGGGCTGTGTCCCAGGCGGATCAGGCGTCCGGTCATAGGGTTCGGGTCCCTCTGGGGCCAGCCCCCGGGCGCGCGGCCGCGCGGTCAGTGCTGCAGGTGCTTCTCCAGGAACGCGAGCGTCCGTTGCCAGGCGTCGCGCGCCTCCTCGGGCCGATACAACTCCCGGGTGTCGTTGAAGAAGGCATGCGGGGCGCCGGGGTAGATCTTGAACTCGAAGGTCTTCCGGTGCTTCTCGAGGGTATCCCGGAGCCGCTCGATGTCCGGGAGGGGCACGCTCGCGTCGGCGCTCCCGTAGAGGCAGAGGATGGGGCATCCGATGTGGCCGACCAGGTCCACCGGCGAGGCCGGCTTGTGCTCGGTGATCTCCCGGTAGACGAGCCGCCCGCCGTAGAAGGCGACCGCGGCGGCCAGGTCCGGCGTGTGGCACGCGGTGAGGAGCGCGACGGTCCCCCCCATGCAGAAGCCGACCACACCCGCCCGGTCCCGGCGGACCGCGGGGAGGCTCCGGAGGTGCGCCGCCGCGGCCTGCACATCCCCCACGAGGCGCCGGTCCGGGAGGGAGCCGACGAAGGCGTTGCGCGCGGCCGGGTCCTTGAGCGCTTCCGGCTTGGGCGGTCCTTCCCGGCTGTACAGGTCCAGGGCGCACGCGACGTAGCCCTCGGCGGCGAAGCGCCGCGCCACGTCCCGGATGTGGTCCGTGAGGCCGTGGATCTCATGAACCACCACCAGGGCCGGGAAGGGGCCGGCGCCCGCCGGGCGGGCCAGGTACCCCTGGGCCCGGTCCGCTCCGCTGCGGAAGGTGATGCTCTGTCCCTCGTGCGGCACGCTCCCCCTATTTCAGGGTCTCCCCCGGCTTGAGGGCGGTGATTTCCAGGCCCTTCAGATCCTTGGTCAGCTTGCGGAGCTCCTCCGGCGTCCCGGTCAGCGGCGGGAAGGTCGCGTAGTGCATCGGGATGACGCGCCTGGCGCCGAGCAGCCGGCACGCGGCTGCGGCCTCGCGCGGGGACATGGTAAAGAGGCCCCCGATGGGCAGCATCACCAGCTCCGGCCGGTACAGGTTGGCGATGAGCTTCATGTCCGAGAAGACGTTCGTGTCGCCGGCGTGGTAGAACTTGAAGCCGTTCTCCAGCTCGACCACGTACCCCACCGCCTCTCCTCCGTAGAGGATCTCGTCCCCATCCAGAATGCCGCAGGAGTGGTCGGCGTGGACCATCGTGATCCGGATCCCATCCACCACCTGCGTCCCCCCCTTGTTCATGGGGAGCGTGCCGGCGACCCCCTTCTTCTCCAGCCAGTGGGTGAGCTCGTAGATCCCCACGACCTTCGGCTTGTGCTTCTTGCCCAGGGCCACGGCATCCCCGATGTGGTCGAAGTGGGCGTGGGTGAGGAGCATCAGGTCCAGGCGGTCGAACGCCTTCAGGTTCTCGGGGCACGCCGGGTTGCCGGCCACCCAGGGATCAATCAGGACGACCTTCTTGCCCGGCGTCACCACCTTGAAGGTGGCGTGGCCCAGGTAGGTGATGGCGACGTCCCGGCTCAGCGGCATGGCGGCCTCCTCGGACGCGGACAGGGGGGGCAGAGCCAACGCGGGGAGCCCGGTGAAACTCCGGGCGTCGGGCCATCTTAGCCGCAAGGGCGAGGGGAGCGCAAGCGTCCGGGAGGATGCGGTGCCGGGCTACTGCTCCACGGGAACGGCCAGGCCGCCCCGCAGGACGCGCAGCCGGCGCCCCCGCCAGGAGACTTCGGAGGAGAGGTAGGCTGCCACCCAGACGGCGGCGCGCAGGAGGTCGAGGGCGGGAAGCAGCCAGAGCCAGCGCAGGATCTCGGGGGTCCGGGCGAAGCGGAGGCACAGGACCGCCATCGAGGCGGCGGCGAGGGCGGCCATACCGAATGGGAGGAGCCAGACGATGCCGTCCGCCCCCTCCGCCGTCCGGAGTGCCGCGTACAGCACGCCCCAGAGGAACCCGAACTCGGCCAGGGGGTAACAGGCGTAGAGGGCGGGGAAGAGCCGGCGGACGGTCACGAACCACCGGTGCATCAGGCTCCACCACTGCCGCAGGGAGGTCCGTCGCTGGATGATCCGGATCGGCGAGGCGGTCAGGGCGATCTGGAGCCCGGCCCGCCGGACCGCCCGCCCGAGCGCCGCATCATCGGCGATCTGTCCGGCGAAGGGGGCGAGGCCGCCGACGGCCTCGAGGGTCTCGCGGCGGATCGCCATGCTGGCCCCGCAGGCCCCCTCGACGCGCTGCAGGGCCACGGCCGGCGCGATCAGGAGGATCGCGTCGTTCACCGCCAGGGCGAGGAGGCCGGCGGCCGCCGTCTGCCCCCCGGCGACGACCGGTGCGCCGAAGGCGAGCCCCACTCGGGGGTCGGCGAGCGGACGGACGAGATCCTGCACGTAGCCGGCCCCGGCCCGGACATCGGCATCGCTGAACAGGAGGACCGGATGCCGGCTCGCCTCCACACCCACCATCATGTTGTGGATCTTCCCCAGGATGCCCGGGTTGCTCCGCGGCCGCACCAGCAGGCGCGCCTCCGCCTCCGGGTGCGTGCGGAGGAGACGGCGGATGACGGGCACCGCGGGATCCCGCTCCTCCTCGACGCAGAAGAGGACCTCATGCTTCCCCGGATAGTCCAGACCGAGGAAGCTGGCGAGGTTCGCATCCGCCTCCTCGTCCAGGCCGCGGACCGGCTTGATGAGGCTCACCCCCGGCCAGCCACCGGGGGGGTCCGGGAGACGCCGGGCCGCCGCCAGGACCCTCCAGGCGGTCAGGTGCCCGACCAGGATCCGCAGGCAAACGAGGCTGATGGCGATCAAACAGAGGGCTTCGAGCAGGGAGAGGAGAGCAGGCACGGGATGAGTATAGCGGCGGATGATGCCCCTGTCATCGCCGCGGGAGGGGGGTGGGCCGGGGGAGGGCCCGAGGCCTCGCGGGGTCGGCCGAGGCCAGCGCCTGACGCCCCTCCGTTCCCCTCCACCTGTCCAGCTTGTCCCAGCGGACGCTTGCTAGGCAGCTGGCGAGCAGCCATGGATCCTCAAGGATTTACGATCTTGATAGGTTTAGAGCAAAAATGATCTTGACAAAGGGCAAGGACGTCCTGTAGAAGGCCACCAACCCCGCTCCGACTCAAGCCTGGCCGCCCCTCAGTGCGGCCCACGGGGGTGCTCATCTCAGAGTACCAAGTCCACGAATAGGCGAGCGGCCGCGCCCGTTGGGACCCGGGAGGCAACATGGGGGGTCTCGCGTCGGGCCGCCGGGGTTCCTGTACCCGCCCCATTGTAGTCCTCCTCGTCTTCCTCGCCGGCCTCCTCCTCGTCCCGACCGCCTCCCACCAGCAGCAGCCCCGCACCCTGTTCGTGAACAACACCGACCCCACCTGCCAGGGCCAATCTCCGTGCTATGCCACCATCCAGGCCGCCGTGGACGCCGCGCAGCCCGGGGACACCATCCGGATCCAGGCCGGCACCTACCAGGAGCAGGTCAGCATCCAGGGGAAGAATAATTTCACAGGAGCGGACGAGCCCGACCGGATCGTGATCGAGGCGGACCCCGCGGCAGCCCCCGGGAGCGTCGTCCTCCAGGGGACGGTTACAGGGTGCACCAACGGCCACGCCATCCGCCTCCGGCAGTCCAAGTTCATCACGATCCGCGGCCTCACCATCACCGGGGCCGGCGGCCAGGCGATCTCCCTCCTCGGGGGCAACAACCAGAACCAGGCGATCCACCTCGAGCGCAACCGCCTCTTCGGCAACGGCAGCCCCGAGTGTAACGGCGGGATCACCATTGCCGAGGGCAACCCCGGCACCCTCATCCTCAATAACCTCATCTACGCCAACGGCCGCAATGGGATCGCCTTCCTGGATCCCGATGGCGGCCCCCACCATCTCATCGAGAACACGATCCACGCGAACCAGTGGAACGGGGTCCGGGTCGCCCGCAGCCACGAGGTGTTCCTGGTCAATAACATCATTACCCAGAATGGGACCGCCACCGGCACCACCGGGGGCCGCTTCGGGGTCTCCCGGGAGGCCTCCACCTCCCCCCAGCCCGAGGGGATCGACCTCCTCCACAACCTCCTCTGCGGCAATCGCCTGGGGGAGATCAATGGCCCCGCCCTCGACCCCACCGATGCCAACAACCTCACCCCGACCGGGAGCGAAGGCTCCGGGGTCCTCGCCAGCGCCGGGTGTGACCTGCCGGCCACGGTGTACGCCACCCTCCCCGGACCCGACGGCCTCCCCAATACCGCGGATGACGACTTCACCCTGGCGGCCGGCTCCCCGGCCATCGACCACGGTCTCGACCCCCGCACCCTCGGCCTGGACCTCCGCTTCACCCCCCTCTTGGAGGCTGATTACGCCGCCACGGCCGCGCGGCCCAAAGACGGCGACCAGAACGGGACGGCCGAGTTCGATCTCGGCGCGCTGGAGTTCGCCCCGGAGGGCCTCCCGCCTACGGTCACGGCTCTCAGCCCAACGTCTGCCGCCGCCGGGAGCACCATCAGCCCCTTCACCGTCACCGGAACCAACCTCCAGGGAGCGACTCAGCTGGACTTCCTCCGGGAGGACGGGACCCCGGATCCCGCGATCACGGCGACCAACCTTACGGCCAGTGCCGACGGGACCGCCCTCACCGCTACAGTCCGGATCGATGCGGGCGCGACCGCCGGCACCAGGGTCGTCACGGTCACGACCCCCGGGGGGGACCTCCTCCAGCACCGCCACGCCAGAGAACACGTTCACGGTCCTGCCCCCAGTCCCGACGATCACCGGGTTCACGCCCACGAGCGGCAAGGTGGGGATCACGGTAACGATCTCCGGCTCCCACTTCCACCCGACTCCCAGCGAGAACACCGTCACCTTCACCGGACCCGACAACACCCGGGTGTCCACCCCAGTCTCCGCAGCCACGACCACCAGCCTCACGGTGGCGGTGCCGACCGGAGCCGTCACCGGCCCCCTCACGGTCAGCACATCGAGTGGCACCGCCACCTCGACCGGCCACTTCGTGGTCCTCGCCTCCCCCGACTTCAACCTTACGGCGAGCCCAGCGACCGCTCACGCGGTCCCCGGGAGTAACATCGCCTTCGCCCTCCGGGCCGTCCCCCGGGATGGCTTTACCGGCCTCGTCACCTTGAGCGTGAGCGGTCTTCCCGCAGGAGCCACCGCAACTTTCAGTCCCCCCACCCTCGGCCCGAGCCAGGGGGGGACCCTGAGCATCGCCACGGGCGCTGCCCCATCGGGGAGCTTCCCCCTCACGGTGACCGGGACGGCGACCATTGAAGGGACCTCGGTGAGCCACTCAGCCGCCGTCTCCCTCACGATCCTGGCAGCCGGCCAGACGAGCCTTGTCGGGCGGATCCTGGACACCGCCGAGCAGCCGGTCCCGGGGGTCACGATCCAACTCGGGTCCCTCACCACTACCACCGATGCGGCGGGGAACTTCACCCTCCTCAACCCTCCAACCGGGACCCAGGTTGTCTTCCTGGACGGGAGCACCGCGAGCACTCCCGACCGGTCCTACCCGACCATCCCGGTCACGGTCACGATCACGGCGGGACAGGTGAATACCCTTCCCTTCCAGCCTCACTTCCACGTCCAGAAGGCCCGGAACTTCAGCAACATCAGCAATAGCGCCGTCGCCCGGACGGTCACCGACCCCGAGGTCCCGGGCTTCGCCCTGACCGTGCCGGCCGGGGTGACGATCACCGGTTGGGATGGGCAGCCGAACACCCAGATCTCAGTCCAGCCGATCCCCCGGGACCGCCTGCCCCTGCCCCCACCCCCAGGCGGCGGGACCTTCACGAGCATCTACATGTTCTACTTCGGCAAGACCGGGGGCGGCACTCCGAGCGCCCCGATCCCGCTCACCGTCCCAAACGACGTGGGGGCTCTCCCGGGGGAGACCCTGAACCTCTTCTACTTCGACGACTCGACGCCGACTCAGACCAAGACCAACACCTGGCAGCTGGGCGGGACCGGAACTGTGACGGCCGACGGGAAGCAGATCGTGACCACGAGTGGGGGCATTCGGCAGTTCTGCTGCGGTGGGGCGGGATTCCAGCGGCCCCCGCCGCCGCCCACGACGCCCCCGGAACTCGCCGCTACCCCGCGGCCTCCCCAGGGAGCCAGTGCCGTGGGCGGAGAGCCGGTGGACCTCAGCACCGGCCTCTTCATCCTGGAGAAGACCGACCTGGTCCTGCCTGGGCGCCTCCCGGTCGTCTTCAGCCGGACCTACCGGACGAACGATGCCTCGGCCGGCCCCTTCGGGCCGGGGACAAGCCATCCGTATGACATCTTCCTGCGCGTACAAGGGACCGACCTCCTCATCCTCTTCCTCCCGGGCAACAGCCGCTCCCTCTGGGCGCGGGGAGCCGACGGGCTCTTCCGGAACGACCAGGTCCCGGCCTACCGGGGTGCCCAAATCACCGCCAATCCGGACGGCACCCGGACGCTTCGGTGGAAGGACGGGAGCGCCTGGGGCTTCAATGCGAACGGCCGGCTCATCAGCCAGGCCGACCGGAACGGGAACACCCTCACCATCGCCCGGGACAGTCAGGGGCGGGCCACCGCCCTTGTCGAGCCGGCCGGGCGGAGCCTCACCCTCACCTACGATGGGAGCACCCTCCGGGCGAGTACCGTGACCGACCCACTTGGCCGAACAGTCCAGTACGGCTACGACGGCAGCGGCCGGCTCACCCGGGTCACCGACCCGGCGGGGAGCGTGACGCAGTACTCCTACGATGCCAGTGGGCGCCTGTTCACTATCACCGACCCCCGCAACATCACGTTCCTGACCAATGAATACGACGGCGCGGGCCGGGTGGTGCGGCAAACTCTGGACGTTTGCCTACACCGTTACCGGGGGCGTGGTCAGCCAAACGGTGGTCACCGACCCGCGCGGGAATGCCACGACTCACCGGTTTAATACCTCTGCGTTTCTGATCAGTCAGACCGATGCTCTCGGCCAGATCACCACCTTCGAGCGGGCGTTCGGCTCTAACCTTCTCCTCAGCACCACCGACCCGCTGGGCCGGGTGACGCGGTTCACCTACGATGCCAATGGCAACGTCGCAACGATCACCGACCCCGGGGGGAACGTCCGAACGTTCACCTATGACCCCACGTTCAACAAGGTGACGAGCATCACCGACCCCCTGGGCAACCTGACCACGTTCGAGTACGACGCCCAGGGGAACCTCATTGCCACCACGGACCCGGAGCAGAACCGGCGCCCCGAGGCCGAGCGCCTGAAGACCCGGATAACCTACAACCCCTTCGGCCAACCGGTTAGCACGGCGGATCCCCTGGGGAACACGACCACATTCACCTACGATAGCCAAGGGAACCTCCTGAGCATCACCGATCCCCTCGGCAATGCGACAACCCGGGAGTACGACGTGGTCTCCCGGTTGATCAGCCTGACCGATCCACGGGGGAAGTCCACGGCGTTCGCGTACGATCCTCTGAACCGGATCGTGAGCCTTGTGGACGCCTTGGGTGGGACCACTGGCTTTGCCTCTGACGCGAATGGAAATCTCCTCGCTGTTACCGATGCCAGGGGGAACACCCTCACCCACGAGTACGACAGCATGGATCGCCTGAGCCGCCGAATCGACCAGCTGGGCCGGGCCGAGACGTTCAGTTACGATGGCAATGGCAACCTTGTGAGGAGCACCGACCGGAAGCTTCAGACGACCAGCTTCGAGTACGACGCCCGGAACCGCCGCACGAAGGCCACTTATGCCGACGGCGCCGTTGCCACGTTGGCCTACGATGCGGCGGGTCGTCTCGTCCTAGCTCACGACACCGTCGACCCGCACCGCCCCATCACATTGGAATACGATAGCCTTGACCGGCTCCTCGGCGAGACCACCGCCAGGGGGACCGTGAGCTACCAGTACGATGCCGCGGGCCGGCGCACCCAGATGACAGTCTCCGGCCAGGCGCCCGTAACGTACGCCTACGATGCGGCGAGCCGGCTTACTCACCTTGTCCGGGAGCCGCTAAGCCCGGTGACGATGACTTACGACGCCGCCGGGCGGCGGACCCTCCTCGCCCTGCCCAACGGCGTCAGCACCGAGTACCAGTATGACGCTGCCTCCCGCCTGACCACCCTGGTTTATCGCACCGCCAGCGGCCCGCTCGGGGACCTCACCTACCAGTACGATCCTGCCGGCAACCGCGTCGCTGTCGGTGGTACTTTCGCCCGTACGCTGCTCCCCGATCCCGTTCCTACTGCCTCGTATGACGCCGCGAATCAGCAGCTGGCGTTCGGCACGAAGTCGATGACGTTCGATGCCAATGGCAACCTGACGGCAATCACCGACCCCACCGGCACCACCACGTTCACATGGGACGCCCGGAACCGCCTGAGCACGCTCACCGGGCCCGCGATCGGAGCCAGCTTCCAGTACGATGCACTGGGGCGCCGGGCCACCAAGCAGATTAACGGACTGCTCGCTCAATACCTCCACGACCGGTGGGATATCATCCTGGAGACTACAGGGGACGGCCGATCGGCCACCTACCTCCGCAGCCTGGCTCCTGATGAACTCTTGGGGATCTTGCAACAGGACACCGCGCACTTCCCTATCTCTGATGCCCTCGGCAGCAGTAGCGCTCTGACGGATCAAGGTGGCGCCCCGGTTCTTCAGTACGTCTACGATCCCTTTGGCCGGACCGAGGCTAGCAATCCGGCCTTCCTGAATGCGTTCCAGTTCACCGGCCGCGAGAACGATGCCACGGACCTCTACTTCTACCGGGCGCGCTACTATAGTCCAGCCCTCCACCGATTCCTCTCGCCCGACCCCCTCGGCCGTCCCACGAACCCGGCGTATGCCTATGCCAACAATAATCCCGTCACCTACAGCGACCCCCTGGGGCTTTTCACCATCGTGATCCAGGGAGGCCCCGGATCCAGTGGCTTCGGCGGGAGCAGCGCGTCGAGTTCGCCGAACCCCGGCGTCGGCGACATTGCCAGCGACTTAGCGCGTGGTCGCGAGACCGTCAGTCGGCACAACGCTGGAGACCTCCTAGGGGCCATGGCCGCAGCCATTGCGGCGGCCGAGCGGGGCGAGCCGATCAATATCGTGGGTCACAGCACGGGCGGGGACAGCGCCGTGGACCTGGCCCGGCTCCTTAACACGCTAAACATCCCGGTCAGTACGCTGGCCACAATCGATTCGGTTGGCCTGAACAACAGCACGATCCCGCCCAATGTCAGCCTCAACCTGAATTACTACCAGAATAACACCTCCGTCTTGCAGGGCGGACCGAACAGTGCGCTCGCCCCAGACCGGAGCCAGGTCGTCAATATCTACCGACCCGAGGACAACCATTTCAACATTGATGATGCAGAAGACATCCGAAACTCGATTGTCAACCAGATTCTTGGGAGAAGGAAATGAAGCTAGGGGTTTTCCTTGTCATCGCGCTCACGATCGTGCTCCTTGTCATGGAGGTTGGGGCTGCGGGTGAGATCTATCGAGAGCCGTTAGACCAAGTGTGGGAAGAGCACATGCTCACCGGGACGCCGGCTTTCTATTTCGACGGAAAGCGACGCAGCAGCGATATAGAACCGATAAGGACAGAAAAGGGTCATGGAAGTCCGTCGTTTGCAGAGCGGCACATTGCAGTCCAGGATTTCCGCGGAACTCGCTTCTTCGGTCTCCTGCGCGGGGGAGGGTGGAGTATCAGTGGAGGACTGCTGGGCAAGGTGGAAGGAAAGCCATCCAGATTGGAACTCTGGGTAAAAGATGTTCAGCGAAGCCATCCGGGGCTTTTTGACAACTACTATCGGTGGAAGGAAGAGGAGACTTACGAATTCTTCCTCCTTGAGCGCAGGGAGGGTGCCGCCCGAGCGACCATCCTGAAAAAGTGGATCATCGAACCGAGTGACGTGCAGTGGTTCATCCCAAAGCACGTCCAGGAATCGCAAAGGCCGGAACAGATCAGGGAACAGCACGAGATAAGTGACGTCCGCGGGTTCCTCAAGTATCTTCCCGCAAGCCATGAAGCCGAAGTCACGATCACCGGCCTCACTCATCCCTTTGTCGAACGCATTAAAGTGGCATTGAAGTAGGTCGGGAAGTGTAGTTGCAGGCACGATTTAGCCTGTTGACAAAATCGGTCGAGGAAGCAGGCGTGGGGAACGGGCAATTGAGATTCAACCGCGCATGCCACGTCCGCTGCTCCATGGGGACTCTGCTTGTCCTGGCTCTCCTGCTCTGCGCTCCCATTCCCGGCGTCTCTCAAGAGCTCCGCTACCTGTACGACGAGTTAAACCGGCTCACCGGGGTGGTGGACCAACAAGGGAATGCTGTGGAATATGTTTACGACGCAGAGGGGAACATCCTCGAGATCAAGCGCTTTACCGCGGATCCTGCCGTGGCCGTGGCCATCACCTTGGTGAGCCCAAACAAGGGCACGGCTGGGACCACGGTCCAGATCTCTGGCAAAGGCTTTAGCACCACGCCTGGGAATAACCAGGTCGCCTTCAACGGCACGGCGGCGACGGTCACCAACTCGACGGGAACGAGCCTGACGACCGCGGTTCCCTCGGGCGCCACGACCGGCCCCATCACCGTGACCACGCCCCTGGGATCCGCCACTTCCCCCGAGCCCTTCACGGTGCTCCAAGCCTTCGCCGTGGACCCCGACCAAGCGGTGGTCCCCCTCGGGGGGGCCTTCGCCTTCCAGGCCACCCTGGACGGGACCCCGACCTCAGCCGTGACTTGGCGGGTCAACGGGACCGTGGGGGGCACCAGCTCTCTGGGCACCATCACGGCCGCCGGCGTCTATACCGCCCCCGCCACCCCACCCCCCATCCAGCCGCTCCGCATCGAGGCAGTGCTCACGGCGGATCCCAGCCAGGTGGCCGCCGCCCGGGTGGAGGTGCCGTCGCGGTGTGATCCGCTGCTGGGAGATTCCACCACGGTGGTGGGCCGGACGCTTGACCAACTGGGGAACCCGGTCCCGGGTGCCCACGTGCAGGTGGGAGCCCAGAGTGACCGGACGGCTCTGACCGACACCCAAGGCCGGTTCTCGGTGCCTGACGCCCGGGCCTGCCCCCCCTCCATCCAGGTGGTGGCCGATGCGCAAGCGGGGAGCACAAGCCTGCGGGGCCTGTCAGCCACTGTCCGGGCAGTGGTCAACGGCACTACCGATGTGGGTGACATTGTCCTCAGGCCCGTCCAGGGTCCGCTCTACCCGGCCCCCAGGTTCGATGTCGGCAGCCAGCCCAACGCGGTCGCGGTGGCCGACCTGAACGGGGACGGCATCCCCGACCTCGTCACCGCGAACCCCAACTCGAGCGACATCTCCGTTCTCCTCGGCAACGCCGATGGCACCTTCCAGCCCCAGCAGCGCTTCCTTGCGGGCGGCGGGCCCCCGTTCGGGCCCCGCTCGGTCGCCGTCGCTGACCTGAACGGGGATGGCATTCCCGACCTCGTCACGGCAAACGGATCGCTCAACGACGTCTCGGTTCTCCTCGGCAATGGCAACGGCACCTTCCAGGTCCAGCAACGCTTCGCGACGGGCACCAACCCGGTCTCGGTGGCCGTGGCCGACCTGAATGCCGACGGCAGGCCCGACCTCGTCACGGCGAACTTCAACTCCGATGACCTCTCCGTGCTCCTTGGCAATGGTGATGGCACATTCCAGGCTGAGCAGCGTTTCGTCGCTGGCGACTCTCCAGCCCTGGTGGCGGCGGCCGATGTAAACGGGGACGCCATCCCCGACCTCATTGTGGCGAACCAGGTCTCCAATGACGTCTCGGTCCTTCGCGGGAACGGCAACGGGACCTTCCAGGTCCAGCAGCGGTTCGCCGTAGGCACCAGCCCCCGCTCGGTCGCGGTCGCCGACCTGAACGGGGACGGCCTCCGCGACCTCGTGACGGCCAATGCCTCCTCGAATGACGTCTCGGTCCTTCTCGGCACCGGCACCGGGACCTTCCAGCCGGAGCAGCGCTTCAGCGTCGGCAGCAGCCCCCGCTCCGTCGCTGTCGCTGACCTGAACGGGGACGGTATCCGCGACCTCGTCACGGCGAACTTCTTTTCCGACGACGTCTCGGTCCTTCTCGGCACCGGCACCGGGGCCTTCCAGCCCCAGCAGCGGTTCTTCGGCGGCGGCCGCCCCCTTGCGGTGGCGGTGGCCGACCTGAGCGGAGACGGTAGGGTGGACCTCGTCACGGCGAACCAGGGGGCCGATGACGTGTCGGTCCTCCTCGGCAATGGGGACGGCACCTTCCACGCTTCGCAACACTTCGCTGCGGGCGCCAGACCCGCCTCGGTGGCGGCGGCCGACCTGACCGGAGACGGGAAGCCCGACCTGGTCACGGCGAACTTTGACTCCGACGATGTCTCCGTCCTCCTGGGCAATGGCGATGGCACCTTCCAGGCCGAGCAGCGCTTCGCCGTGGGCGACGGGCCTTTCTCACTCGCAATGGCCGACCTGAATGCGGACGGCGCGCTTGACCTCGTCACGGCAAACGAGTTCTCCAGCGATGTCTCTGTCCTGCTCGGCACCGGCACCGGGGCCTTCCAGGTGCAACAGCGGTTCGCTGCAGGTCTTAGCCCACTGTCGGTGGCGGCCGCCGACCTGAATGGGGATGGCACCTCCGACCTCGTGACGGCGAACTTCGACTCCGACGATGTCTCCCTCCTCCTGGGCAATGGCGACGGCACGTTCCAGCCCCAGCAGCGCTTCGCCGCGGGCGGCGGGCCCTTCTCGGTCGCGGTGGCCGACCTGAACGGGGATGGCATCCCCGACCTCGTCACGGCGAATGCCAACTCCAGCGATGTCTCGGTCCTCCTCGGCTCGGGCCCCGGGACCTTCCAGCCCCAGCAGCGCTTCTTCGCCGGTCCCGACCCGGTCTCGGTGGCGGCGGCCGACCTGAACGGGGACGGGAAGTCCGATCTCGTCGTGGCCCATTCCGCCACCAACACCGTCGGTGTCCTCCTGGGCAATGGGGACGGCACCTTCCAGCCCCAGCAGCGGTTCAGCGCGGGGAACGCCCCCTTCATCCCGTCGGTCGCGGTCGCCGACCTGAACGGGGACGGGAAGGCCGACATCGTGGCGGTAGACTTCAGCCCCGACGCCGTCTCCGTCCTGCTGGGCAATGGGGACGGCACCTTCCAGCCCGAGCAGCGCTTCGCCGCAGGAAACGGGCCCCACTCGGTCGCGGTCGCCGACCTGAACGGGGACGGAAGGCCCGACCTCGCCACAGCGAATTTCAACTTCGGAGCCAACGACGTGTCGGTCCTCCTCCACCGGTAGTGGAGGATCGCGTCGTAGACCTCTGTGCTCATCGAGGTAATTCGGTCGCCTTCTTGGACGCTTGAGGGACGACATGAGCCTCCACCGGACGAGTGCAACCCGCACCGCCTGACCTGTAAACCGCCGAAATCGACCTCCACCAGGAGGCTCGTGAGACCCGCTCTCCGTGTCACCCGGGGCCAGAGAGGGTACCAGCGGGATCGGGTACGGAAGTCGGTAGGAAGCCGAGCCACCGGCGCGGGATCGCTAGGGCAGGCGAGGCGCTGAGCAGGTTGATGCCGAAGGGAAACGGCCGGCGGAATCGTCCATGGTGGGACGGGCCGCGAGGGCCCCCGCCCGATCAGTTCATCATGCCGATGAGCCGGTGCAGCTCGCGGCGCGCCCCGGCGTTGTCCGGGTCCAGGGCCAGGGCTTTCCGGAGCTCGACAATGGCGTCGGGGTACTTTCCCTTCTTCACCCAGACCCGGCTCAGGTTGATGTGGGGGTAGTGGCGGGGCTCGTAGCGCTTGGCCTGCATCGCCTTGTTGAGCCACGGGATCGCCTCGTCGTACTCCCCCTTCTCGATCAGGTAGGCCCCGATGTCGTTGTAAGGGTTGCCGAAGTCCGGATCAACCTCGATGGCGATGTGGCACTGGCGGATGGCCTCCTCAACGTTCCCCTGAAACGAATAGGCCCACCCCAGGAAGGTGTGGGCCTCGGCGGTCGGGCACAGCTCGATCGACTTCTGGTAGGCGCCGATGGCCGCCTCCAGCTCCCCCTTCATCTGGTGCCGGTATCCCTCCTGGAAGTAGCGCTGCGCCTCTGAGATCCTCGCAACGTCGTCCATCCACCGCCCCCCCGCCAGGCCCGTTCAAATTTCACCTAGCACAGGCCGCGGGGGGTGTCAAGATGATGCGGGGAAGGAACTATTGAGTCCTGCCCGCTCTCCCTCCCCTCTCCCCCGCTGGGGGAGAGGATTAAGGTGAGGGGGGAGAGATTCCACTACCACCGTACCGCGACGCCAAACGCGAGCATGTCGTCTTGCGGGAAGAAGAAGGGCTCGACATTGCCGAGAGCGCCGGACCACCGCAAGGCCGTCGACGCCGCATGGGCGATGAGGAACATTTCCATGATGTGAGCTTCTCGGTGGTTGAAATTACTCAGGTCGCCGTGGGGCCCCGAGAGCTCGTGTCGCAGCGTGTACAGGACTGGATTGGCAATGTTCCACACCAGCCAACCCGCGACGAAAGGATGATCTTTGGGAATCGCCGGGGAGCCCAGCAGGACCTCAGAGGACAGGGACTGCGCAATCAGTCCGTAGCCGGCTATGGTTGCACCATTGCACTCGACCTCGCATCGCCAGGTCGCGCCGGACCAGTTGATGTCGTCCTGGAGGACGGTAGCCGCAAGCTGATGGCCGGCCTCCTGGTTCAGGAGGCCAGCCCCCATCCCGGCCATAAAAGCCATAAGTTCCAGCATGGCGCATCCCGGGCGAGTTTCGAGAGGCGGAGGGCCCGCACTCGGCAGAACTGCAGGGAGACTCTCCGGTGAGGGATGACCAACGATTTAGAAGGTGTATAGCGGGATGTCAATGGAACGAAGGTCCCTTTGCACCGCACAAATGTCTCCGGGGTCCTAGGAAGGAAGTCCTAGGCCTTCTGGGCCCGCAGCGGGTCCCGCACATTCTGGCCGGTGTTGTTCGGGTGGGGAGTGAGGTGGAAGGTGACTAGCTGCCGAGGGAGGAGAAGAGGTTGTTGAGCTCGTTGAGCTGGTTGAGGAGGGTGGGGACGAATTCCTTCCACCCCCCCTCCGGTCCCTCGATGAGGTGCAGGCCGATCGCGTAGCGGCCACGTGGGTCCGGCTCCTCCTTGCACCAACGAACCCTTCCTTTGAACGAAACGGCCCGCTCCGTCACCCCGGGAATCTCCATGGAGAGGCCGAGCGTCGCCCCCGCGGGGAAGCTCTGGGATGTCTGCACCTTCAAACCGCTCTTGCTGAATTCCACGAGGCTCGCGGGGAGGGAGGTACGCTCGTCTTTGTGAACTGTCAGGGAGATACCCCGCTGGTCCACCTGATCGAGCTTGTGGCGCTCTTCCTTCCTCCACACGGCACTCAGGGGAACCAGGCCCTCGTAGGTCTGGAAGGTGGAAGCGAGGAAGCACAGGCCGATCTTGACCTCATCCTTGATCCGGCTCAACTCCTGGAGGGCAGCGTGGGCTTCCTTCTGGGTGCTGGTCCGTCGGGACTCCTGCGACTGGGTCCTGAGCGCGACGAATTTCGCCGTCGCCTCAGGGTCTCCCTTCTGGGCGAGGAACCGCTCGGCTTCGGCCTCGAAGATCTCGATCTTGTCCGTCTCCCGCTGCCGGAGGGCCTTCTGGTACTCCGCCACAAGGGCGGCAGCAGATCGTTCCTGCCAGTGGCGGAGGAGCTTCCTCTCCAGGGACCAGCGTTCGATGATCCGATAGAGGTTGCGGACAGCCTTGAGGGCCTGTTCGGCCAAATCCTCCCCGGCGGGATGGAGGGCGGCGTGAAGCTCCTGCTCCTTGTCGCTGACCTTCTGGCGGAAGGTCTTCAGCAGCTCCTCCGTTTCCCGGATGAGGGCCTGCTGGAGCTGCTTGAATTTCTCGACGGCCGCGGTGGGGGAAGGGTGCTGCTCGGTCGTGATCGTGCGGGCCCGGGCGATGAAACGATCGACGAGCTCGAAGGGCCCCCTGGCCAACTTCTTGAGCTCATCCAGGGAGGAGGGTCCCTCGTCGGAGGAGGGTGCCTCCTCCCGCTCCGTAACGGGGGGGGGTGGTGCGGGATCGGTCGCGTCTCCCCCCGGCGGCTCGGGCTGCTGCCGGCGGGCGCGCATCCGGTCTGCTTCCTCGAGCGCCTTGAAAAATTTGCTCATTGGTTCGAATGCGGTGCAACAACTGTGCCACCGCATTCTGGGGTCTCCGGGGCTCACCCACCCGGCTGAAATGCAGGCAGCGCGGGACGGAAGGCTTCCCCCATCCCGATGCGCTCCAGGACGGGCGGATGGGTGTAGAACCAGAACACCGCCCAGGCCGGCGGGGTGAGGTCGGCCCGGTTCGCGCGGGCCAGAACCACCTCGGCCTGGATGAAGGCCTCCGTCTTGCCCGTCAGCTCGAGGGAGGCTTCGTCCGCCTCCCGCTCGAAGGCCCGGGAGAGGGCGTGCTGGAGGGGGGCGGTGAGCAGCAGGACGGAGAGCCCCACCGCCAGCAGGAGCGGGAGGGCCGCGGGATCGCCCGCCCCTTTCAGGGGAAGCCGCGGGATCCGGAGGGCCAGGTGCTCGACGGCCCACAGGAGCCAGAGGAGGCCAAAGAGGCCGGCCGCGCTCAGCCCGATCCCCTTCCCAATGTGCCCGGCGCGCCAGTGGCCCAGCTCGTGGGCAACGACCACCTCCTGCGCATCGCGGTCCGCCGTCCGGCTCAGGGTGTCATACAGGACGATGCGGGTGGTCCCGAGCAGGCCGGTCACGTAGGCGTTGGCCTTCACGGTCCGCCGGCTGGCGTCGGCCTCGTAGATTTCGCCGGCCGGAATCCCGGCCCGCTCCGCCAGCGCTGCCACCCTCGCGCGCAGGTCCCCCTCGGGGAGCGGCGTGAACGTGTTGAACAGCGGATCGATCAGCACCGGCGCGCCGGCCACCAGGAGGACCGTGAGCAGGACGGCAGCGCCCCAGACGGGAAGCGGCCAGGCCTCGGGGAGGCGCCGGGCGAGGGCCGACCACCCTGCCACGATTGCCACGAAGAGCAGCCCGCCCAGCGCCGCCCCCTTCGCGTAATCCCAGAGCCAGGCCTGCGCCGTCTGCGTGGAGAGGCCGAAGGCCTTTTCCCGGATGTAGCCGACGTAGAAGGTCAGGGGAAACCCGATCGCCTGCAGGAGGAGGAAGAGGGCGACCCCCACCCCCACCGCCGTGAGGAAGGGTCGGGGCCCGGCGATCCTGGCGGCGGCGTCTCGCAGCGCCGCTCCCGCGGAGGAGAAGCCCAGGACGAGGAGGACGGGAATGATCAGAAGCCGCCCGACGATGGCAAACGCGTAGCGGGGGCGCATATAGGCGCGGCCGCGGGCCTCTTCCTCGGGGGTGAAGTAGCGCTCGGCGGCCGCCGGCGGCATCCGGGGCGGTGCCTGCCAAGCCGTCCGGAGACCCGGCAGGGCGGCGGCCGCCGCCAGGAGGGCGCAGGTGCCGGTCAGGATCAGCAGCGTGCCCCGTCCCATCACGCCTTTCCTACCAGGGCGAGGAAGGCGGCCTCGTCCAGCGTGGCGACCCCGAGGCGGCGGGCGTCGTCCAGCTTGCTCCCGGGCTCCTTCCCCGCCACCACGTAGTCGGTCTTCTTGCTCACCGTGGCCGTGACCCGGCCGCCGAGGCGGGTGATCAGGTCCCGGGCGCTGTCGCGGCTCATGGAGGAGAGCGTCCCGGTGAGAACAAAGGTCTTGCCGGCCAGCGGCTTGGGGCCGGCCGGGACTGCCTCCTCCATCTTCACGCCGGCCGCCTTGAGCCGCTCCAGGACCCGGACGTTCTCCTCCTGGGCGAAGAAGTGGGCGACGCTGGCCGCGATCCGCGGGCCGATTCCGTGGACCTCCGCGAGCTCCTCGGCGCTGGCGCGCAGCAGCCGCTCCATGCTCCCCGCGTGGGCGGCCAGGATTTCGGCCACGTGCTCTCCCACGTAGCGGATGCCCAGGCCGTAGAGGAGCCGGGCGAGCCCCCTCCCCTTGCTCTGCTGGATGGCCTTGTAGAGGTTGGTGGCCGACTTCTCCGCGAGCCGCTCGAGCTCGGCCAGGGTCGGGACCGTGAGGTGATAGAGGTCCGCCAGGTCCTTGACCAGCCCCTTGTCCACGAGCTGGTTCACGACCGCTTCTCCCAGGTGCTCGATGTCCATGGCCCGGCGGGAGCCGAAGTGCAGCAGCCGCTCCTTGACCTGGGCCGGGCAGGCGGAGTTGGCGCAGCGCCAGACCACCTCCCCCTCCGGACGGTGGGCCTTGCTGCCGCAGACCGGGCAGCGCTCCGGCATCACGAAGGGGGCCCGGGCCGCGTGCTCCGGCTCCGGGACGACCTCGACCACGTGGGGGATGACATCGCCCGCCCGCTCCACCAGGACCAGGTCTCCTTCCCGCACGTCCAGGCGGGCGATCTCGTCGGCGTTGTGCAGGGAGGCCCGACTGATGGTGGCCCCGGCGATCTCCACGGGATCCAGCTCGGCCGCGGGCGTCAGGGCGCCGGTCCGGCCCACGTTCACGAGGATCCGCTTGACCCGGGTCCGGGCCTGCCGCGCCCGGAACTTGTAGGCGATCGCCCAGCGGGGATGATGGGTGGTGGAGCCGAGCAGGCGCTGCTGCTCCAGGGAGTTCACCTTGAGGACCACCCCGTCCGCCTCGTACTCCAGGCGGTCCCGCTCCGGCTCCAGGGCCTGGCAATACCGGATGGCGTCCTCCAGGGTCGGGCAGGGCTGGACGCGGGGATTGATCGGCAGGCCGGCCTCCCGGAACCGCTGGAGCGCCTCCCAGTGCGTCCGGAAGGGGTTGGGCTCGGCATAACTCACCTGGTAGAGGATGATGTCCAGGGGACGCTTCGCCGTGACGCCGCTGTCCTTCTGGCGGACGGAGCCGGCGGCGGCGTTGCGGGGGTTGGCGAAGGGGGCTTCCCCGGCCTCCTCCAGCTCCCGGTTCAGGCGCTGGAAGGCCTCCTTCCGCATGAACACC
>DASYVA010000129.1 GCA_036000645.1 Candidatus Methylomirabilis sp. | reverse complement strand
CAGCACCCCCCTCCCGACGCGGGCCGGCCCCTTCACCGCCCGCCTCTACCAGAGCCAGGTGGACGGCAAGCACCACCTCGCGCTGCTCCGGGGGAGCCCCACCCCCGACCGGCCCACCCTCGTCCGGGTCCACTCCGAGTGTCTCACCGGGGATGTCTTCGGGTCGCTCCGGTGCGATTGCGGGGCGCAGCTCCAGAAAGCCCTGGAGACCATCGCGGCGGCGGACCACGGGGTCCTCCTCTACATCCGCCAGGAGGGGAGGGGGATCGGGCTGGCGAACAAGTTCAAGGCGTACGCGCTGCAGGATGAGGGTCTGGATACCGTGGAGGCGAACGAGCGGTTGGGATTCCAGGCCGACCTCCGCGAGTACGGCATCGGCGCCCAGATCCTGGCGGACCTGGGCTGCGGCCAGATCCGCCTCCTCACCAACAACCCCCGCAAGATCGTGGGCCTGGAGGGGTACGGGCTCAGGATTGTGGAGCGCGTGCCCCTCACCACCCCCCCCACCCCCGAGAACCGCCAGTACCTCCACACGAAGCAGGAGAAGCTCGGGCACCTGCTCGAGTCGCTCCGCGAGGGGGCTCTGTGAGGCCTGACCTGCCCGCCCCCGTCCGAGGATCCCTGGACGCCAGGGGTCTGCGATTCGGGATCGTGGTGAGCCGGTTCAACGAAACCATCACCCAGCGCCTGTATGCCGGGGCACTGGACGCCCTCGCGAAATACGGCGCCGAGGAGGGACAGGTGGTGGCCCTCCAGGTCCCGGGCGCCTTCGAGCTGCCGGTGGCTGCCCTCCGGCTCGCCCGGAGCGGACGGGTCCATGCGGTCGTCGCGCTGGGGGCAGTGATCCGCGGGGAGACCCCGCATTTCCAGTTCGTGGCGGAGGGAGTGACGGTCGGCCTGACGCACGTGGCGCTGCTGACGGGGGTGCCGGTCGCCCTCGGCGTCCTCACCTGCGACACGGTGGCCCAGGCGGAAGCCCGAGCGGGGGCGGGGGCAGCGAACAAGGGCTACGAGGCGGCCTGCGCCGCCCTCGAGATGGCGCGCCTCTTCCGCGAAGCCCCCGCGCCCTGAGGGACCCATGGGCGGGCGACGAAAGGCGCGGGAGTGCGCCCTGTTGATCTTGTTCCAGCGGGAGTTCCGGCCGGAGCCCCTGGACCTGCTCTGCATCCAGTTCTGGGAAGAGCACCCGGTTGCCGAGGGGGGCCGGCACTACGCGGAGGCGCTGGTCCGTGGGGTGGCGGAGCACGCCGAGGCCATCGACGCCGCCATCGCGGGGGTTGCCGAGCACTGGGCCTTCGATCGCCTCGCGCTGGTGGACCGGAACATCCTCCGGCTGGCGGCGTACGAGCTCCTCTTCCGCGAGGACATCCCTCCCAAGGTGGCCATCAATGAGGCCATCGAGCTGGCCAAAGCCTACGGCGGCGAAGAATCGGGGCGCTTCGTGAACGCCCTGCTGGATGCCTTGCGGAGTCGCCCCGGCCCGACCGCCGGGGAGGTCCGGACCCCGTGACGCCCCTCCTGGTGGCCGATCCGCTCGAGGCCGTCGGGGCCGACCTCCTGATCCTTTGCCACTTCGAGGATATCCCGGTTCCCCGAGGCTGCCTCGCCCTGGTGGATTGGGCCCTGGGCGCCGCCGTTTCCCGCCTGAGCCTTTCGGGTCGCTTCGTGGGGGGGGTGGGTCGTACCGCCCTCCTGAATGCCGGCGGCAAGTTCCCCACGGAACAGATCGCGCTCGTGGGGATGGGCCGGGCGGCCGGGCTCAGCTCCGCCGCGCTCACGGAGGCCGGGCGAACGGCGGCGATCCTGGCGGCAGGCCTCCGCTGTCGCGAAGTGCTTGTCGCCCTCCCCTTCCACGCCCTGCCCGGCAGCGATCCCGCCGCGCTGGCCAAGACGTTCGAGCAGGGATTCGCCGCCGCCGGCCCGCCCGTGCCCCCGTCCCTCCGCTTCCTGGATCCGGCCGTCGCCCCCTGAAACACCGCGCGCCCGGCCGGACGGCCGGGCGCTGCGGCCTGCCCGCCCCCGCTACTCTTCCGCCTTCCGGAAAACCAGCGTGGCGTTCGTCCCCCCGAACCCGAAAGAGTTGGAGAGGGCGACCCGGATGGCCACCTCCCGGGGCTTATTGGGCACATAGTCCAGGTCACAATCCGGATCCGGGGACTCATAGTTGATGGTGGGGGGGACGAGCCCGTGGCGCAGGGCGAGCACCGTCGCGACGGCCTCGACCCCGCCGGCAGCCCCCAGCAGGTGCCCGGTCATGGACTTCGTGCTGCTGACGGCCAGCCGGTAGGCGTGCTGGCCGAAAAGCCGCTTGATGGCCTGGGTCTCGTTGCGGTCGTTGTACGGGGTCGAGGTCCCGTGGGCGTTGATGTAGTCGATTTCCTCGGGCCGCACCCCCGCGTCGTGCAGGGCCGCCTGCATGGAGCGCGCCGCCCCCTCCCCTTCCGGGGCTGGGGCCGTGATGTGGTGCGCGTCGGCCGACATCCCGTAGCCGATGAGCTCGGCCAGGATCGGCGCCCCTCGCTTGACCGCGGTCTCCAAAGCCTCCAGGACGACGACCCCCGCTCCCTCTCCCATGACGAACCCGTCCCGGTCCTTGTCAAAGGGCCGGCTGGCCCGGGCCGGGTCGTCGTTGCGGGTCGAGAGGGCCTTCATGGAGGCGAACCCCGCAATCGTGAGGGGGAGGACGACCGCCTCCGTCCCCCCCGCAATCATGGCGTCCGCCTCCCCCCGCTGGATGATCCGGAACGAGTCCCCGATCGCGTGGTTGCCCGTGGCGCAGGCGGTGGAGACGCACGAGTTCGGCCCCCGGGCCCCGTAGATCATGGAGACCCAGCCGGAGGCCAGGTTCGTGATGATGGCCGGGATGAAGAAGGGGCTCACCCGGCTCGGCCCCCGCTCGAGCAACCGCTTCTGCTCCTCCACCAGCATGGGGAGGCCGCCCATGCCCGTCCCGAT
>DASYVA010000128.1 GCA_036000645.1 Candidatus Methylomirabilis sp. | reverse complement strand
CGCAACTCTCCCCCCGGGCGCCGGGCCAGGATGGCCTCCTGGAAGCGGTCGCTCACCTCGACCAGCTCGAAGATCCCGGTCCGACCCATGTAGCCGGTGCCGTGGCAGGCGGGGCACCCCCGGCCCTGGAACAGGGGGACGCCCTGCCAGGACGCCGGGGGAAGCCCGGCGGCGGCCAGCCCGTCGGGGGAGAGGGAGAGCGGCGCGCGGCAGCCCGGGCAGATCAGGCGCACCAGGCGCTGGGTGAGGATACAGGAGAGGGCGGCGACGAAATTGTAGGGGTCCAGCCCCATGTGCAGGAGCCGGCCCACGACATCCACGGCGTTGTTGGCGTGGACCGTCGTGAAGACCAGATGCCCCGTGAGAGCCGCCTGGACCGCGATCTGGGCGGTCTCGGAGTCCCGGATCTCGCCGACCATGATCTTGTCCGGGTCGTGGCGGAGGATCGAGCGCAACCCGCGGGCGAAGGTGAGCCCCTTCTTCTCGTTGACCGGGACCTGGATGACTCCCTTGAGCTGATACTCGATCGGGTCCTCGATGGTGACGATCTTGTCCTGCCCGCTGTGGATCTCCGTGAGGGCGGCATAGAGGGTCGTGGTCTTCCCGCTCCCGGTGGGCCCGGTGACGAGGACGAGGCCGTAGGGCTTGCTGAGCTGCCGGCGGAACCGGGTGAGGTCCGGGGCGGGGAAGCCCAGCCGCTCGAGCTTCAGCTCCTGCAGCTCCGCCGTGAGCGCGGCCTTGTCCAGGATCCGGATCACGGCCCCCTCCCCGAACCCGCTGGGGAGGATGCTCAGGCGGCAGTCGATGGGGGGCCCGCTCTCCCGCCGGAGCTTGAAGCGCCCGTCCTGGGGGAGGCGGTGCTCGGCGATGTCCAGCTCCGCCATCACCTTGAGCCGGGAGATGACCGGCTCCTGGTAGGCGCGGGGCAGGGCGGGGCCCGCCGGGTAGAGCATCCCGTCGATCCGGAACTTGACGGCCACCCCCTGGTCGCTCCCCTCCAGGTGGATATCGGAGGCCCGCGCGGCCAGGGCGTTGCGGAGGAGCGTGTCCATGAGGCGGATGATCGGGGGCGCGGTCCCTCCGGCGCCGGTCTCGAGGGCGTAGGCCGCCTCGGCCGGCCCTTCCGCCGCCAGCGTGGCCGGCAGGTCCTCCTCGAGGACGGCCAGGGCGGCCGGAGCCCCCGCCGCCGCGGCGAGGGCGGCCTCGAGGGTGGCGCGGGGGGTCACGTAGCAGGCCAGCGGGCCCGGGAGCGCCCGGCGGAGCGCGTCCAGCAGAGGGAGGTTCCCGGGATCCACCAGCGCCACGCCTACGCCCCCCTCGGGGAGGCGCAGGGGGACGAAGCCCCGCCGCCGGCAGGTCTCGGGGGGGAAGCGGGAGAGCACCTCCACGGCGACCGGCGGCTGCCCCCCATCCCAGGCCGGCAGGTCGTAGAGGCGGCTGAGGAGGCGGGCGAGGGGGGAGGCCGCGACCTGGTGGCGGGCCGCCAGGAGGTCCAGGAAGGCCTGGACGTCCCCGTTGCTCTCCCGGGCGAGCGTGGCCGCCGCCGCCTCGGGGACGAGCCCCTCGGTCACCAGCAGCTCGTGCAA
>DASYVA010000127.1 GCA_036000645.1 Candidatus Methylomirabilis sp. | reverse complement strand
ACGAGGGGGAAGCTCTGGCCGGCGCCCCGGGCCTCCTCAGTAACCCCGTCGCTATCGCCTGCGAAGTTCTTCTCCACATCCGCCTCGAAGACCAGGTCGCCCATCCCCCTGCCCAGGGAATTCTTGTAGCCCACCCGGAGCTGGGGCTGGCGGGCGAAGATCTGACCGGCCGGGCCGTTGAAGTCCACCAGTTCCGGTTGGGCAATCGTCTCATTCATGAAAAGCGACCAGTACTGCCCGGCCATCAAGAAGAACCCGGATGGGTGATCCGCCCGGGCGAAGGCGTGCCGGAGCCGCAGGCGGGCACTGTTGGAGGTCGCGAGGCCGGGCGCGTCCGTGCTACCGGCCCCAAGGGTCCGGTCCCTCGTGAAGAAGTCGGTCTCGATCCGCCCCGAGAGCTTCACCCCGACGACCTCGTCAGAGAACGTTACCCGGAGGCGGGACTGGCGGGCATCAATGATGGTCTGGCTCTTATCGAGGTCCGCGTCGGCGGTGTCGAGGGGCGTATCGCTGGGTCCAGGGGAGGGGAACTCGCCCGTCAGCTTATCGCCGTACTGGATGTCGAGCTTGACGTAGCCGCTGACCCCCACCTTCAGCTCGGCCGCAGCGGGTGATGGGGCACCCGCCAGCGCCGCACCAAGCAGGAGCGCGAGACCCAACACCCACCACTTCTTCCTCATCCTCATGCTCCTTTCGTTCAAGGCTCCACCCGATCTATGTCCCCGCCAGAGGTTCAGGTTCATCAGACCCGAGGTCTGGCCCTGCTCCGAAAGAGGAGGCGCTCACCTCCTTTCTCCTCTCTTCCCTTCTCTCTCTTCGCTCGTCAGCCCTCGTCAAGCCCATGACCCAGCCTCGATGGACGCCTCCCTCGGGACGGCAGTGTCGGCCGGTAGTGGGGGCCCGCAACCGAATACCCGCGCCCCCAAGTGCGCTGTTTCACGAATCACAGCTCCCTCCTGCGGCCATTGGGAGGCCGGAAGGGCGGAAGCCATAAAGGGGCCCGGCGAGGCCGGGGATTTACCTCGCCGGGCTTGGAGGGTAGTGATGCGCTAGCAGGTGGCGCCAGGAACTCGGGATGAGGCCGACGCGGCAGAAAAGAGGCAAGGCGGGTGCCAGGTGCGCAGGACGGAGGGCGCTGAGCCCCCGACGGGAGCCGAACCGGTTAGGCTGAGAGGAGTTAGCGCGCGGCCCCCGGAAGCCCAAGTACGGAAAGGGGAGGCGGGCAGCGTTTCACGGGAACAGGCGGGGGACGGCACCAAGGAACAGGGGAACGATCCTCAGGGGCCGCGGCGGAGAAGGCGGACCTGCCAGCAAAAAGAATCGGGCCCCGCCGGGAATTCCCGGCGGGGCCCGTGGCGTTCAGGTGACCTGCTACTTGATCGTGGATCCGCGGTGTTCAAGGACAGGCGGGATCTCGTGGGTCGCCTGCGCCCCCGGGCCGGCAGTCTGCGTCGCCTTGGCGGCCCGATCCGCCACCTGACCAGACGACTCGAAGAGCTTCTGCAGCTCCCGATCCTGCAGCGTGCCCCCATCGGCGAAAACCGTCCCGGTGAACGCCACCGTCGCCACCAGCAGACCGAGCGTGATGAGCTTCTTCATGACCGCATGCCTCCGCGCCCGGTAGGGCGCTCTCTGTTTCATCCCGTTTCACGTTCCCCTTCGCTCTCGATCCCGCGGCCGCGTCTGCCCTTGTAGATGCTCCGGATCCGAAAAGGATACGCGCCCCCCCCCGACCCGGCCTCACCCTGAAAACAACCGGGCCCCGTCGAGTATTCCGGACGGGGCCCGAGAGGCCTGGGCCCGCTCCCCTTAGCCGCGGAACCCGTTTGCCACCTGAAGAGCGCCCCAGGGTGGGAATATGCGGCAGGGCTGGCTTGTTTCAGAGGACAGAGGGGCGCTGCCCCTGGTTCGCCTCTCCTTACCGGGGACGACCAAGATGAGTCGCGGGCGATCGAGGCTCAGAGACGCAGGGTTCTGGGAATATCTCGCCGGCCGGCCGTGTTTCCTAAAATAGCAGGACTGGCGCCGCATACGGGGCGACCCGCCCTTGGGAGAGCCGCGAGGGTATGGCTCGGCAGAGTCGCATACTAGCGAGGCAGCCGAGTGTTCTCTCTATTGCCACACTCTTCGAACTGAATCCACCTATCTCGCGGAGACAATCGTGCCAGCACCATGATCCGGGCCCGCAGTGGGATGTCCGCCGGAATGGCGGGCGTCTCCAGAGGAGGAACGTGCCATGCGGTGTCGAATTGTCGGGCTGACCTCTGCGACCATCTTGCTCGCCGTCGTGCTGGGCCTCCCCGCCGGGGCCCAGGCCAATCCATGTGCCGCGAACCCCTGCGCCGCAAATCCGTGTGCCGCCAAGGCCGCCAATCCGTGCAACCCCTGCGCCGGGGCCGCCATTGCCGCCGGGCCGAAGGCCAAGGCGGTCACCATGCTGGCCCAGGTCGTCGGGGTGGACCCGGGGCAGAGCCGCCTGACCATCAGGCACGAGGGGGAGACGATCGGCCTAGAGGTGGACCGCCGAACCTCGTTCACGCAGGGGACCCAGAGCCGCTCGCTCACCACCCTGAAACC
>DASYVA010000126.1 GCA_036000645.1 Candidatus Methylomirabilis sp. | reverse complement strand
GACGCCTCCATCTCCATCATACTCCCCCCCGAATTTGCGGGATGAGTCTGTGGATGTATAATAGACCGTTCGGCCACCCCCGGCGCGCCCCGGTGCAGCCTGCGAGGGTATCCGGTGTCTTCTGAGCAGCAGATCCCGACGGCGGAAGTCCGCCTGCAGGGATATCGCGGGCGGGCTGACTACGGCCTTGCGGTAATCTTCTCCGCGACTGAAGTGCGGCGAGACCTGGACCTGGTGGAGCGCTTCCTCGCGCTCGTCCGGGGACGCGCCGCCTGAGGCTCATCCAAACGGCCGGAGAGGCCTACCGCCGTCTCGCTGCGGCCGGAGTCCTCGCCGGCGACGCACCACAGGAGTCAACTCGACGGCCATGTCCAGCACGCACATCGTCATTCGCGGGGCCCGCGAGCACAACCTGAAGAACATCAACCTGGAGATCCCCCGGAACACCCTGACGGTGATCACGGGCGTTTCTGGGTCCGGGAAGTCGTCCCTCGCCTTCGATACCATCTACGCCGAGGGCCAGCGGCGTTACGTGGAATCCCTCTCGGCCTACGCCCGGCAGTTCCTCGAGCAGATGGAGAAGCCGGACGTGGACCTGATCGAGGGCCTCTCCCCGGCCATCTCCATCGAGCAGAAGACCACCAGCAAGAACCCCCGCTCCACGGTCGCCACCACCACCGAGATCTACGACTACCTGCGGCTCCTGTACGCGCGGGTCGGGAAGCCGTTCTGCTACCAGTGCGGGAAGCCGATCGCCTCCCAGACGGTCCAGCAGATCGTGGACCAGGTCCTGGCTCTCCCGGCCGGAAGCAAGATCCAGATCCTGGCGCCGGTCGTCCGGGGGCGGAAGGGGGAATACCGCCACATCTTCGTGCAGATGCGGAAGGAGGGGTTCGTCCGGGCCCGGGTGGACGGGACGCTCCGGGAGCTGGAGCAGCCGATCGAGCTGGACAAGCAGAAGAAGCACACCATCGAAGTGGTGGTGGACCGCCTGGTGGTGAAGCCGGACGTGGCCCGGCGGCTGGCCGACTCCCTGGAGATCGCCACCCGGCTGGCGGAGGGGATCGTCACCGTCAGCGTCGTCGAGGGCCGCGAGCTGACTTTCTCGGAGAAGCTCGCCTGCATCACCTGCGGCGTCTCCTACCCCGAGATCTCCCCCCGGGTGTTCTCCTTCAACAACCCTCACGGGGCGTGCCCGGCCTGTGGCGGGCTCGGGACGCAGGTGGACGGGCGGTCCGACGCGGCGCTCGCCGCCACGGAGGAGGACTTCCTCGGCTCCAGCGCACGCTACCTGGACCGCCGCTATAAGGAGACCTCCTCCTCCCGGGTCCGGGAGGCGATCGAGGAGTACGTGGACCGGCTCTACAGCATCCGCCCGTGCAAGGCCTGCGGCGGGGCCCGCCTGCGGAAGGAGTCGCTGGCCATCAAGGTGGCGGGGCTGAGCATCGCCGAGGTGACCCGGAAGTCGGTCAAGGATGGCCTGGCTTTCTTCGAGGGCCTACGCCTCTCGCAGAAGGATCAGGAGATCGCCCGTCGGATCCTGAAGGAGATCCGGGAGCGGCTGGGGTTCCTGGTCAACGTGGGGCTGGAATATCTTACGCTGGATCGGACCGCCGCCACCCTCGCGGGCGGGGAGGGACAGCGGATCCGCCTCGCGACCCAGATCGGGTCCAGCCTGGTGGGGGTCCTCTACATCCTGGACGAGCCGAGCATCGGGCTGCACCAGCGGGATAACGTCCGCCTGCTGAATACCCTCAAGCGCCTGCGGGACCTGGGGAACACGGTGCTCGTGGTGGAGCACGACGAGGAGACCATCCGCTCCGCCGATCACGTCATCGACCTGGGCCCGGGGGCGGGGGTGAGCGGGGGCCAGGTGGTGGCGGCCGGCCCCCCCGAGGCGATCACGGCCAACCCGCGGTCGCTCACGGGGCGGTACCTGGCGGGGGAGCTGCAGATCCCGGTCCCGGCCCGGCGGCGCCCTCACACCGGCTTCTCCCTCACCGTCGTGGGGGCCCGGGAGCACAACCTGAAGGGGATCGACGTGGAGATCCCCCTCGGCCTCTTCAGCTGCGTGACGGGCGTGTCGGGCTCGGGGAAGAGCACCCTGGTGAGCGAGATCCTCTGGAAGGCGCTGGCGGCGGAGCTGTACGACTCCCGGGAGAAGCCCGGCGCGCACGACAAGCTCTTGGGGGTGGAGCATCTGGACAAGGTCATCGAGATCGACCAGGCCCCCATCGGCCGGACGCCCCGGAGCAACCCGGCCACCTACACCGGGGTCTTCTCCTTCATCCGGGAGCTGTATGCCCTCACCCCGGATGCCCGGGTCCGGGGCTACAAGCCGGGCCGCTTCTCCTTCAACGTGAAGGGGGGGCGGTGCGAGGCCTGCGAGGGGGACGGCATCCTCCGGATCGAGATGCACTTCTTGCCCGACATCTACGTGACCTGCGAGGTCTGCCGGGGGAAGCGCTACAACCGCGAGACCCTGGAGATCCTCTACAAGGGGAAGAGCATCGCGGACGTCCTCGACATGACCGTGGCGGAGGCCCTGGCCTTCTTCGAGAAGGTCCCCCGGATCCGGGAGAAGCTCCAGACTCTTCACGACGTGGGCCTGACCTACATCAAGCTGGGGCAGTCGGCCACCACCCTCTCCGGGGGGGAGGCGCAGCGGGTCAAGCTCTCCCGCGAGCTCTCCAAGCGGGCAACGGGGCGGACCCTTTACATCCTGGATGAGCCGACGACGGGGCTGCACTTCCATGACATTCGCCACCTCCTCGAGGTCCTGCACCGGCTCACCGACGCCGGCAACACCGTCCTGGTGATCGAGCACAACCTGGACGTGATCAAGACGGCCGACCACATCATCGACCTGGGGCCCGAGGGGGGAGACGCCGGGGGTGGGGTCGTGGCCACCGGAACCCCCGAGGAGATCGCGGCAAATCCGGGCTCCTACACCGGCCAGTTCCTCCGCCGGGTCCTGGACGGCCGGGGCCTCGCGGGGCGCCCCGGGCCGCCACCTCGACGGGTTCCCTCCCGGGCGGGCTCGCCATCCCGGCGGGGGAAGGGCCTTGAACGGCGCCGCAGGATGGGCTAGCATACGCGGAGCGCGGCCCGGAGCCGTGTCCCTTTTGAGCCTCTCCTGGCGTCACGGACGCCAGCCGTGGGCCCGGAGGGGAGGAGGTCGTCCCGATCGGAAGCGGGCAGGACCCGAAAAAGGGGGACCCCAAGGGAAAGCCGCCCCCTTCCCGAACCGGGAAGGCGGGGGAGGAGGTCTCCTTTTCGGACCTGGACGCTCTCCTGGAGTCGGGCGAAGGCCCTGCGCCGCCGCCTCAGAAGCCTGCCGCGACCCCCACCCCCTCCGAGGCGGAAGTTTCCTTCGATTCCCTTGACGATCTCCTCGGAGGTGGCGAGTCCCCCGAGGGGACCCCGCGGGCTCCAGCCCGGCCACAGGCGCCTGCCACCGCGCGGGCCTCGCCGCCCCCCCCCGCTCGCCCCGCGACAAAAGCGCCGGCGCCTCCTCCTCCCAAGCCATCCGCTCCGGCCGCTCAGCCCAAGCCCGCTGCCCCCGCCGCCGACAAGGTCGCCAGCCCGCCGGCGCCCCCAGGCTCCATCGCCGAGTTGGCGGGGGCTGCTCAGGCGGGCAGCCCGCCGGTCCGGCCGGCTCCCGAGGCCGCGAAGCCCTCTCCGCCTCCTCCGCCCGTAGCGCCGGCGTCCCCCGCTCGCGCGGCGGCCGCGCCCCCCGCCCGAGAGGTCGCCGTTGCGGCCTGGCGGGAGACCCCGGATAGCTTCCTCGGCGAGGCCCGCATCCGCCTGGAGCTGTTCCTCCGGGACGCGCGTGCCGGGCGGGTCGAGAGCGTGGAGCCCCTGGAAGAGGTCTGCCAACATCTGGTCCGTTCCCTCGCGGAGGGGGACCAGCTTCACGTGCGGGCCCTCGACTTCCGGAAGTCCCGCAACGACCTGGTCACCCACATGATCAACGTGGCGATCTTCGCCGTGAAGATCGGGAACGGGCTGGGGATGAAGCTGGAGGCCCTGCTCCGGGTCGCCCTCGGGGGGTACCTCCACGACGTCGGGATGGTCCGCTATCCGCCGGAGCGGTTGACTGGCTTCCAGAGCCTCACGCCCAAAGAGCTCGAGGAGCTCAGGCGCCACCCTGAGGAGGGCTATCAGATCCTGACGGCCCTGGGGCCGGACTACCGGTGGCTGGCCGACGTGGCGCACCAGGAGCACGAGCGGGAGGATGGGAGCGGATACCCCCAGGGCCTCCGAGGGGACCAGATTGTCGAGATCGCCAAGATCGTGGGCCTCGTCGACATTTACGACTCTCTCACGCATCCCCGCCCGTATCGCAACCGGACGGTCCCGGTGACCCTCCCTCACGAGGCGGTCAAGGAGATCCTCCAGGCCGAGCGGCAGCGCTTCGGCGAGCGCTATCTCAAGGGTCTCATCACCGGCCTTTCCGCCTTCCCCATCGGGACCGTGGTGCGCCTCAACAACGGCAGCGTCGGCCGGGTAGTATCCACCAACAAGGCGCTCCCCCTCCGCCCCACCCTCGAGATCCTCCGCCTCGGGAGCGGCGAGGAGGTGAGTCCCCCGCGGCCGACCAGCCTCGCCGAGCACCCCCTCCTCTACATCACCGAGGCCTCCCCTGCCGAAGGATAGTTCAGCCCCCTGGCACCGCTATTGCACGAAAATTCAGGGGTTTACCGTTTCCACGGCGGTTGGGGGCCGGTTTTGCTCCAGGGGTCCCAGCGCCAGGAAAAGGTTTGATTTGCGGTGAAGGGCATGCTAAGAACGCCCCGATTTTCCGAGATGTTACGGTCTCCTATCTTCGGCGTGTGCCCCGGAGGGAGGGGGCCATCGTCCGTCTGAGTGGTGACCTCATCCACCGTTCCGACCCGGACCAGGAGGGACAGGCCAAGGGGGCGCGCCCCCCGTCCTCACCCTCCGATGCCCCCGGGGACAGCGGGAGCGGGGGGGCGAGCTCCGGCGAAGGGCACCCGGCTCTCCTGGCCCACCCAGCGGGGGGGGCCCCGGGGGGAAAGATGACCGACCCCCAGGAAGCAACCCAGCTCCTTCGGGAGCTGAGCGTGGCCCTCAATGGGTTCCTGGAGGCGGCCCGGGCGAATCAGTCCCTTCCGCTGGCTCCCCTCGAGCCGCTGGCTGCCCGCCTCGTGGACGGGCTCGGGGCGACGGATGCGCTGATGGTGGGGGCCCTGGACGTGCGGGGAGGGCAGGGGAGCCTGGCCGCGCACTGCATCCACGTGGCGATCTTCGCGATCCGGATCGCGGCCGGCATGGAGCTCCCCCGGGCCGAACAGGTGAAGGTGGCGCTGGCTGGGCTTCTTCACGACGTGGGGATGGTGCGCTTCCCCCCGGACTTCACCCAGGTGGAGCGGGCCTTGACGGCTCGGGAGCAGGAGGAGCTGAAGCGCCACCCCGAGGAGGGCTACAAGATCCTGAGCGCGCTGGGGCCCGCGTACAAGTGGCTGGCGGATGTGGCCCACCAGGAGCACGAGCGGGACGACGGGAGCGGCTACCCCCGCGGGCTCACGGGCGACCAGATACTGGAGACGGCCCGCATCGTCGCCCTAGCCGACATCTACGAGTCCGTGACGCACCCGCGGGCGCACCGGAAGGCGCTGGTCCCTTTCGACGCGGTCCGGGAGATCCTGACGACCGAGCGGCGTCGCTTCAGCGAGCGGGTCGTCAAGGGGCTCCTCAAGGGACTCTCCGCCTTCCCGGTGGGGAGCCTGGTGCGGTTGAACACCCGGGAGGTGGCCCGGGTGGTGGCCACCAACCCGGCCTTCCCAATGCGCCCCGCGGTGGAGGTGCTCTTCGATGCCGCTGGGGACCGGGTACAGGGGCGGCGGATTGACCTGGCCAGGAACAGCCTGCAGTACATCGTGGACTCCGTCACGGTCCACGAGGTGCTGTAGCCGAGAGGAAACGCCAGGTGGCGAAAAGGGGTACCCTTTCGACGGCCATGGTTCCCGAGACGGAGCGGCCCCGGGCCAACCTCGCCGTCCTCTACCGTGAGCTGAGGACCGGGTGCGTGCTCTACCACCCCGGGACCAACGAGGCGCATGTGCTGAACCTCACTGCCGCCTACATCTGGACCTGCTGCGATGGCCGAATGGATGTTGCCGCGATCGCCGCCCACATCGCCAAGGTGTGTCATCTTCCGATGCCCGAGGCGCTGCGGGACGTCAAGAAGGCGCTGGGAGACTTCCATGCCAAGAAGCTCCTCCTCTAATCCCCGGGCGCCTCGCCTCTCCCGGGATGCGACCCGCTGGGCCTTCATGCGGCACCGCTGCGTGGGCGAGCGCTCCTTTTGGATCTGCGGGGATGATCCGGAGTTCCTCCCGCTCTGCGACGCGATCTATCCGAACTCTGGGGGGCCGGCGGGCAACAGCGCGGATCCCCTCTATCGCCTCGTGCGGGAACCGAAAGGGTTGGTCGCCGCGTATTCCCCCCGGCAGTTGCTCAGGCGGTCGCGCCACGCTGCCCGTCTTCTCGTGCCGCTCGAATGGTGGATCACCCACGACATCCTCTATTCCCAGCCCCAGAACCTGCATCTGCATGGCGGCGGGTTTCGGTACGGAAACGCGGCGGTGCTCCTGCCGGGGGGGCACGGGGCCGGCAAGACCAGCCTGACCCTGGAAGCCCTCTACCGCGGCTACCAGGTGTACAGCGACGAGATTCTCGTGGTGGACCCCGAGCGGGTCCGGCTGCTGCCCTACCCCCGTTGCTTTGTGGTCAAGGAGCCGGGGATGCGTTTGTTCCCGCACCTGCAGGGCCTCTATCGAACCCGTGGTCCGCAAAAGGCCGGGCGGTCGGTGATGGTCTGGTACGTCAACCCGCGGGAGATCAGGCCGGATTACCTGGCCTCCGACGCTCCCTGTGGCTGGCTCCTCTTCCCGCGGTTCCGCGCCGGGGCGCCGACGCGGCTGGCGGCGCTGAGTGAGCTGGAGGTGGTGGGGAAGCTGCTCTCCTGCATCTTCACCTTCTTCCTGAACACCGACGCGACGCTGACCGGTGTGGCGGCCCTTGCCCGGCGCTGCCGCGCCTATCACCTGGAGTTCGGCGAGCTGCGGGAGGGCTTCGACGCGATCGAGGACCTCCTGGCAGGCCGGAGGACGGGGTGAATCTCCCGTACTACAGGCGGATGCTGGCAGACCGGGTGCGCCTCCGGGCCTTCCATCGGGCGATCCGCGCGACGGTCCGCCCCGGCGATGTCGTCGTGGAGATCGGCGCGGGGCTGGGAACCTATTCCTTCTTCGCGGCCAGGGCCGGCGCCCGCCGCGTGTACGCGATCGAGGCCGACCCCGAGATCTGTCGGCTGGCCGAGTGCCTGGCTGAGCAAAACGGCCTCGCCGATAGGATCCGGTTCCTGCGGGGACACTCGACAGATATCGAGCTTCCCGAACGGGCCGATGTCGCGATCTTCGAGGACTACACCGGCTTCTTCTTCTCCAGCAGCCTGCCCCGTCTCCTTCGGGACATCCGCGAACGCCATCTCAAGCGGTCGGGGCGCCTGATGCCCTCCGGAGTGGATCTCTTCTTGGCAGGGGCTCAGGACCCCAGGACCCACCGCCAACTCGATCTCCTCAAATCCCAGAGAGAGCGTGTGTTCGGTCTGGATTTCAGCGAGACTCGCCGGCTGGCGATGAACCATCCCCTGGGCACGGAGGCAACATCCCGACACCTGCTGACAGCCCCTCTCCGGTGCACCCGAGTCACTCTCGGCAACGGTCAGAGCTTCAGTTTCGCCTTCTCTGGGACGACGCAATTCCGCCGCAGCGGAATCCTGCACGGGTTACTGGGATGGATGGAACTTCAGCTGGCTCCGGGGTGCGCGATCTCCTGTTCCCCTCTCGGTCGGCCGACCTCGTGGGGACAGACATTCTTCCCGTTTGCTGAACCGCTGCGGGCGCGCAAGGGGGGACGCCTGAAGGTCGGCATGGAACTGATCTTTCCCAAGGGGACATCCTGGTACCACCAGCGTTGGATCGCCTCGGCAGAGACAGAGTATCGGGAGGGAAACACGTTCGCAGGGGCCCCGTTCTCCGCGCGCTCCCTGAACGGTGAGTCGGCCAGCACGTTCGGGAAGCTCGGGCCCCGAAGCCGGGTCCTGCTGACGCTGCTCTCGGAGCTCAGAGGAAAGAGCTCGTACGGAAAGGTCGCAGCAACGCTCGCGAAGAAATATCCCCGCTTTTTTGAGAGTCAGGAGGATGCTTTGGCTACCGTCATCCGCCTCGTCCCCGCCCTTTCGACGCTCGCGGGGGGCTTGTGAGGATTGTCGGAAGGAGTGAACAATGAAAACACTGGCTGACCCACGCGCAAAAGACAGCATCGTGGCTTTTGAGAGTCGGCGCAAGTTCCTGAGGAGAGCTCTGGTGATGGCGGCGTACGTGACTCCGGTCGTCCTGTCGTATCCGAGCACGGTTTTCGCGAACCACCCCTGTCCAGCTGACCCAGGCAAGATGTCGAGCAGCGGCATGCCTGAAATGTGCGCTGGATTGTCCTACAGCCCGGGCTGCTCGCGGCTGTAGAGAAGCCGGGGATGGCTTCCCTCGCGGATTTGCCACCCGACCTGGAGCTGCTCTCTCGTCTCGCCCGCGTGAGCCACGAAGACGGACCGCCCCCCGGGGGGGTGTCCTCCGCCGAACTGGAGGGGGCGGTCGAGACGGCGCACGCCCACAACACGTTGGGGGTGCTCCTCCCGGCTCTCCGACGGGGGGGACGTCTTCTCCCCAACGCCCTCGAGGCGCGCCTGGCCGCCGCCGAGCCCGCCCTCGTCGCCCAGGCGCTGTTCCGCGAAAGCGGCCTCGAGGAAGTCTTGCGCGTCCTCGCTCGAGCGGATGTGGAAGTGGCGGTCCTGAAGGGCGCCTTCCTGGCCTCCTGCGTCTATGGGGATTTTGCAGAGCGGCCGATGAACGATTTTGACCTCTTCGTGCAGGGGCAGGATCTGTCCCGGGCGGGTCATGCGCTCCAGGAGGCGGGCTACGCCCTTGAGGACCCGCGGCTCCGCGAGGAGCCGGGAGGGGCAGCCCATTTCCGGAGCCCAGCCGGTCAGGCGGTCGAGTTGCGCCACGACCTCACCCAGGGGACGCGTCTCCGGGGCGTGGTGGACTTCCCGGAAGCGGACATGTGGAGGAGGCGGCGGGCCTTTAGCACCTCGTCGGGGGAGACCCTGTGCAGCCTCGATCCGACGGATCATCTGCTCTACCTCGCCTACCACGCGGGGATGCTGCACCTCTTCGCCGCGCTCATCTGGCTCCTGGACATCGATCGATTCGTCCGGAAGTTTCAGGGGGAGGTTGCGTGGGACGAGCTCCCCCCCCGCGCCCGCCGGATCGGCTGCGCCACCTGCTTGTGGCACGGCTTGGGATTGGCCAAACAACTCCTCGGCACGCCGGTCGAGGACTCCGTGCTTCGAGCGCTGAAGCCCGACAGGCTGCGCGCAAGGCTTGTGCAGCGGTGGCTCACCCCCCAGACGCTCCTCCGCGGGATGACCCCTCCCCGAGCGGTCCGCATGCAGGCGCTGCAGATGCTTCTCCTGGACACGATTGCTGCGGATGCCCGGTCTCTCTGGCAAGGACTCTTCCCGCCGCGGCAGTGGCTGCAGTGGCGCTACCGCACCTCCAACCCCCTCGTGCTGCTCCTCTTCCGCACCGTGTACCCCTTTGGAGGCTGGGCCCGCCGGCGGACGTGACCCGCGGGGACCCTTGCTGCCTGCCTCCAGCCCGGCCCGATCCCGCCCGGCAAGGCCCAAAAGGCCCTAATCTTGCAATCGCCTGGCGCGAGGGCCGTATTTTCAGAAAGTTGTTGACTCGGAGGGGGGAGTCCGTTATACGGTCGGCCATAAACCGCTAGTTGAAGAAAATCCGCTAATTAGCGGTGTGTAAAGCCGCCAGGCTGCGGGTCGGGAAGGACAGTGCGATGGATCGAGCGGGGAGATTCCGCGTCGCCCTCCGGAAAGGGCAGGCGGGAGTGGCCGCGATGCTCGCCTTCGCCCTCGTGGCGTGTGCGAGCGCGCTGCCCGCCCCGCAGGTCCCCCCCGTCGCATCCGAACCCGCCCCGGAAGTTCCTGACCAACCGGCCCCCTCCTCGCCGGAACCCTCGGGGCCGGCCGTCGTGGGGAACCGGACCTTCACCCTGGTGGATGGGACCCCTCAGTACCGGATCGGCCCCGGGGACCTCCTCGAGCTCCTCCTGTCCCGGGGCGTGACCCAGGACCGCCTCACCGTGACGGTCCGGACCGACGGGCGGGTCCCGGTCCTCTTCCTCGACGTGGGCATCGGCGGGCTCACGGCCGAGCAGGCGGCCCGGGAGATCGAGCGGGCCCTCGCGGCCTACTACCGGGTCCCCCGGGTCGAGGTGTTGGTGAAGGAGTTCAACAGTAAGAAGGCCATCGTCCTCGGGGCGGTGAGCGCCACCGCCGGCCGGGGGTCCGGGGTCTACCCGCTGCGGGGGAGGACCCGGTTGAGCGAGTTCCTGGCGAGCGTCGGGGGGGTGGCCCCGGAGGCAGACCTGGAGCACATCCGGGTGACCCGGGAGGACGGCCGGGTCGCGACCGTGAACCTCTTCGCAGTGGTAGGAGAGGGGGAGCTCTCCCGGGACCTGGTCCTGGATGCCGGGGACGTCGTGTTCATCCCTACCCGCCCGCCGGGGGCCGAGCGGAAGGTGTTCGTCTTCGGCGAGGTCGTGAAGCCCGGGACGGTTCCGTACCGGACCGACATGACCCTGGCGGAGGTGATCGCGGAGGCCGGCGGCATCACGCAGGTCGCCGCGGCCGACGCCACCCGCATCATCCGGGGCAACCTCCGCGATGGGCCGACCGTCCTGACCGCCGATGTGGAGAGCCTGGTCCGCCGCGGCGACCTCCGGCAGGATGTCCGCCTGTTTCCCCGGGACATCGTCATCGTCCCCCGCAGCGGCCTGGGGAACTGGAACGCCTTCCTGGCCAAGATCCGACCGACCCTGGAGTTCATCACGCTCGGGCTGCAGCCGGTCATCGTCTACGAGACGGTGAAGGACTAGCCCCCCGTGGCGCAGTACGAGATCAACCTTCGCGACTACTGGCGGATCATCCGCCGGCGGAAGGCGATCGTCATCGCCGTCCCGCTGGCCTTCGCCGCCTTCTCCTCGCTCGTGGCGGAGCTTCAGCGCCCCCACCCGGTCTTCCACGCGGTCGCTAGCGTCCGGGTAGAGAAGGCCTCCAGCCTGACCGGGCTCCTCCTGGAGGCCATCACGTTCTCGTCCGGCGACAACCTGGCGACCCAGGCCGCCCTCATCAAGTCGTTCCCGGTCATGGAGCGGGCGGTGAAAAAGCTGGGGCGCCTCCCCCAGGACCTGACGACCCGCGAGATCCGCAGCACCCCCCCCCACCTCCAGGCCGTCACCGAGCTGCAGGAACGGGTCCAGGCGGCGCAGGAGGGGAATACCAACATCATCAACATCACCGCGACCGCGCCGGAGGCGGAGCAGGCGGCGCGGACGGCGAACGCGGTGGCGGAGGCCTTCCGGGAGGAGAACATCGCCGCCCGGACCAAGCAGGTCCGGGAGGCACGCCTCTTCATCGAGGAGCAGCTGGAGGAGGTGGGCGGCCGTCTCCGGGCCTCCGAGGAGGAGCTGAAGGCGCTGAAGGAGCAGCGGCGGTTCGTCTCGCTCCCCGAGGAGACGAGCGCAGCCCTGAACCAGTTGGTGGCGCTGCAGCTCGAGCGGGAGGCGCTCCTGGTGGACCTGCTGCCGGCGCATCCCCAGGTGCAGGCCCTGGAGACCCGGATCGAGGGGGTGCGGCGGGTCCTGGAGCAGCACCAGCGGGGTCTCCCGGGGACGGCCCTGCAGGTCGCTCGGCTGCAGCGGGAGGTGAAGGTCCACGAGGATCTCTACGCCTTCCTGAAGGGGAAGCACCAGGAGGCGCTCATCCGGGAGCGGGAGCAGGTGGAGGAGGTGAGCATCGTCCGCCCTGCCACGGCTCCGGCGAAGCCGAGCAACCTCCCCCAGACGGCGGCCAAGACCCTCGTGGGGCTGGTCGTGGGGCTGACGCTCGGTCTGGTCCTGGCCTTCGTGGTCGAGTCTCTGGACACCTCCATCGGGACCATCGAGGACGTGGAGGCCTACCTGCAGGTTCCGGTCCTGGGCCTCATCCCCAACATCGACGTGGCCAAGGAGATCCGGGAGGTGGGGGAGGTGGACCCGGCCAGCATCGACGAGGGGGTGGTGGAGCGGTACGCGTTCTTGATCACCCTGCTCCTGCCGAAGTCCACCATCGCCGAGGCCTACCGCTCCCTCCGCACCAACCTGGAGTTCCTCCGCCTCGAGAAGGACCTCAAGACCATCGTGGTGACCTCCGCCTCCCTGAGCGAGGGGAAGACCACCACCGCCATCAACCTGGCCATCAGCATGGCGCAGATGGGCCGCAAGACCCTGCTCATCGAGGCCGACCTGCGCAAGCCCTACCTGCACCACGCCTTCGGCATCCCCAAGGACCCGGGCCTGGCCGAGGTCATCATCGGGACCTACGAGTGGACGGATGTCCTCCGGACCGCCACCGACCTCATGCTGGGAAAGCTCGGCCTGGAGAAGGTGGTGACGGCGCCCGGGATCGACAACCTGCACATCCTGACGAGCGGCAACCCGCCCCCGAACCCGGCCGAGTTCCTCAACTCCCAGAAGATGGCCGACCTGATCCGGGCCTTCCGCGACGCCTACGACGCGGTCATCTTCGACTGCTCCCCGGTCCTGCCGGTGACCGACGCCGTCATCCTGGGGGCCAAGACGGACGGGTGCCTGATCGTCTACCGGGTCGGGAAGGTGGCCCGCTCGGCCCTGCGGCGGGTCAAGACCCTGATGGAGAATGTCCGCATCCGGGTCCTGGGGGTGGTCCTGACCGGGCTCCGGTCCGAGGTCAGCCCCGACTTCCAGGACCTGGAGTACTACCGGTACGCCTATCGCGATGAGCCGGGGCGCCGAGGCGAGGCACCGCGTCGCCTTGCGGCGGCCACCGAGCCGGTGAAGGGATGGCTGAAGACCCTGGGGCCGATCCTCGGGAAGTTGAAGCGGCGGCTGCTCCTGGTGGTTCTGGGTGTCCTCCTGGTCGCGGGCATCCTCGCCTGGCGGGAAGGGCTCCTCTCCGTCCCCGAGACCCCGAGCCGGCCTGCCGAGCGTCTCCAGGAGCGCCTGCGGCGGCCCGCGCCCCCCGACCCCGAGCCCCTGGCCCCGCCGGTCGAGCCGCCTCCCGCGCCGAAGGGAGAGACCGGACTCTCGCCGGTCCTTCCCCGCAAGCCTGCCGGCAACCCGGCCCCCCTGATCCCCGGGGGGAACGCCGCCCGCGCGGCGGAGATCCCGTCGGCCGCCCGGCCCGCGACGGAGCCGGCTGACCCGCCGGCCGAACCCTTCGCGCCGCCCCTCGCCCAGGTCCGGCCCGTCCCTCCTGCCCGGCCAGCCACGCCCGCGCCACCCGTCGCCGAGGCGGCCCAGGCGCCCCCCGGCTCCGCGGAGCAGCCGGAGGCCAAGAGCGGCCCGGCCCCCTTCGCCCTGCAGATCTCCTCCTTCGAGATCCCGGCGTCTGCCCTCAAGGAGACCCGGCGCCTCCGGGGAGCCGGCCACCCGGTCTTCACCCTCCCCACCGTGAGCCCCGAGGGGCGGAAGGTCCGGCGGGTCTATTTCGGGGCCTACCGGAGCGCCGCCGAGGCCCGGGAGGCAGCGGCGGCCCTGAAGGCCAGGGGGGTCATCGAGGACTTCGCCGTCCATCGCCTGCCCTTCGCGATCGAGCTGGCCCCCCCCGACGAGCCCGAAGTGGCCCGCGCGCTCCGGGAGAAATGCGAGGCCCTCGGGTACCTGCCCGAGGAGACGGGGGAGGAGGCCGACCGGCGCTGGCGTCTCCAGGCCTTCCGGACGCGGCAGGAGGCGGCCGCCGTGGCGGCGGACCTGGCGGCCCTCGGGGCCGCCCCCGCCGTGGTCGAGCGCTAGGGGGCGCCCATGCCGGCGCTGCCGCGTGCGCTGGACCGGGCCCAGGCGGCCACCCTCCTCGGCGTCGGCGCCCTGACCCTCCTGCTGGCCTTCTTCGTCTCCCACTTCACCCCGGCCATGGCGTTGGCGGTGGGGCTTACCGTGGCCCTCTTCGTGGTGGCCTTCGTCCACACCGAGGCCGCCCTGCATCTCGTCATCCTGTCCATGCTGCTCTCTCCCGAGATCCTCCTGTCCCAGCCGGCTCCCGCCGGCTCGCTGGAGGCTGCGCGCCGGGTCACGATCCGGATCGAGGATCTGACCCTCCTCATCGTGGGCTTCTCCTGGCTGACCCGGATGGCCGTCTACAAGCAGCTCGGACTGATCCGGCAAACGCCGCTGAACCGCCCCATCCTGCTGTACGCCGCCTCCTGCATCGTCTCCACCGGCCTGGGGATCCTCTTCGGGACCGTCCGGCCGCTGACCGGGTTCTTCTTCGTCCTGAAGTACCTCGAGTACTTCGTCGTGTACTTCCTGGTGGTCAATCACCTGACGGAGGAGCGGCAGGTGAAGCGGTTCCTCTTCACTGCCGTCCTGACGGCGGCCCTGGTCTCGGTCTTCGCCCTGGCGCAGATCCCGGCCGGGGGGCGGGTGACGGCCCCCTTCGAGGGCACGGAGGGGGAGCCGAATACCCTGGGCGGCTACCTGGTCTTCATGCTGGCGATCTTCCTGGGGCTGGCCAGCGAGACCCCGGGCCTCTTCGCGCGCCTGGGGTGGCTCTACCTGAGCGGACTGGCCTTCCTCCCCCTCCTGTACAGCCTCTCCCGCTCCTCCTGGCTGGCCACCCTCCCGATGCTGCTCACGCTCCTGCTGGCGGTCCCGCGGCGGGGGCTGCTCGTGGGCCTCTTCTCCGCTGCGCTGCTCGTCGGCCCGTTCCTGGCCCCGCGGGAAGTCGTCGAGCGGATCCAGTACACCTACGCGCAGCCGACCGAGCGCGGCCAGGTAGAAGTGGGCGGGGTGCGCCTGGATACCTCCACCTCCGCCCGGTTCGAGAGCTGGACCGTGGGGCTTCGGGGATGGATCCAGGCCCCGCTCTTCGGGCACGGGGTGACAGGGTTCCGGTTCATGGACGCCCAGTACGTCCGGGTCCTGGTGGAGACGGGCCTCATGGGATTTGCCGCCTTCGCCTGGCTCCTCGCGTGCCTGGTGCGGTACGCCCGCCACAACCTCGCGGGGGCCCCCCCGGGGTGGCGCCGGGGGCTGGCTGCCGGCTACCTGGCCGGCCTGGTGGGCCTCATGGTGCACGGCATCGGGGCCAACACCTTCATCATCATCCGGATCATGGAGCCCTTCTGGCTCTTCACCGGGATCGCCATGCTTCTGCCGCAGCTACCGGCTGTCCCCGAGACGCGCCGTGAGCCCCTGCTGCGGATTGTCCTGTGAGCCAGGCTGCCCTGATCGCCCGCGACTCGGCTGCCCTCCTCCTCAGCAGGATCCTCCTGAAGCTCATCGGCGGGGTGTTCTTCATCGTCCTCGCCCGCCTCCTCGGGGCGGCCGAGATGGGCCTCTACACCCTGGCCTTCACCCTCTTGAACTTCTGTTCCCTCCTGAGCGCCTTCGGCCTCAACAACCTCCTCATCCGGGACGTGGCCCAGGATCCGACCCGGCTTGACCGCTACATGACGGCGGCCCTCCTCCTCCGACTCGGGCTGGCGGTCCTCTGTCTGGGCGGCCTGCTCGCCGCCGGCTGGGCCCTCGACCTGGCCGTGCGGCCGCGACGACTCCTCCTCTTGTTCGGCCTGCTCCTCTTCCCCGAGATGCTCTACAAGACGGTGGGGCTCATCCTGAACATCGGGCAGCGAATCGCCGCCGGGGCGGCCATCGCCGTGGCCGGGACGGTCCTTCGGGTCCTGCTGGGCCTCGGGGCCCTGGCCCTCGGGATGGGCCTCGAGGGGGTCCTCGGCGCCTACCTGGTGGCCGGCCTCCTGGAGGCCGGGATCGTCCTGGGGACCGTGGCGGCCACCTCCCGCCTCCCGCGCCCCGCCTTCGACGGGCCCTTCACGCGGCGTCTGGTCCGGGAGGCCCTCCCCTTCGCGGCCATCAGCCTCCTCGGGGTGATCTATTTCAAGCTCGACTTCGTGATGCTGGCGGCCTACCGGGACGCCGCCGAGGTGGGGATCTACGGCGTCTGCTATGCCCTGGTGGACTTCCTGATGTACGTCCCCTTCAGTCTGACCACGGCCGCCTTCCCGGTCGTGGTCCGCCGGGCGGCCGAAGCGGGGAGCCTCAGGCGGATGGCGGAGCAGGCCGGGCGATGGCTCTTATTGATCGGGCTGCCGGTGCCCGTGGTCGGCGTCCTCCTGGGGACTCCCCTCCTCACCCTTCTGTACGGCGAGGCGTACCGGGCGGGGGGGTCCGTGGTGGCCGTGCTCCTCTGGGCGGTTCCGGGCCTCTTCCTGAACGCCCTCTGCGCCGACCTGCTCTATGCCCGCGGCGCCCAGCGGGTCGCCCTGGCCATCCTTGCCGTGGGGATCGTGGCCAACGTGGGCCTCAACCTCTGGCTCATCCCGCCCCTGGGGGCAGTGGGGGCGGCGGCCGCGACCGTGGTCACGGAGGCGCTGACCCTCGCCCTGTCCTTGACGGCGGTCGGTCGCACGCTGGGCGTATCGCCCCGCCTCGACCGGGAGGCTCTCAAGCCGGTCCTGGCCTCCGGGGGCATGGCCCTTGCACTCTGGCCGCTGCGGGAGGCTCCGCTCGCGGCGTCCATCCCCGTCGGCGCCGCGGCCTACCTCGCCGCCGTCCTCCTGTTGCGTGCCATCCCCCCCGAGGACCGGCGGATCCTCGGGGATCTCCTGCGCCGCCTCGGCGGGGCCCGGATCGCGACTGGAGCGTGAGGCATGCGCGCGAGCGTCATCGTGCCGGTCCAGAACGGGGCCATCCTGCTGCCGGGGTGCCTGAAGGCCCTGAGGGCGCAGACGGACCGAGACTTCGAGATCCTGGTGGCGGACGACCGCTCGACGGACGGCTCGGTCCGCGTGGCGGAGACCTTCGCCTCCCTGCACCCGAACCTCAGCCTCCGGGTCATCCGGGCCGGCCGCCCGGGCCCCGGGGCGGCCCGGAACGTGGCGGCGAAGGAGGCCGCGGGGGAGTGGCTGGCCTTTACCGATGCCGACTGTCTCCCCGCGCCGACGTGGCTGGCGAGGCTCCGCGCGGGGGAGACCGGGCCCGAGGTGGCGGCAGTGGCCGGCCGCACCATGGGAGCCCCCGGGAGTCTGGTGGCGCGCTTCCTGGGCCTTTTCACCCTGCGGGGCGAGGCGGAAGGCGGGCTCCACTCCCGCTACACGTTGCTGGCGGGCGGGTTCCCGACGGCGAACCTGGCCGTCCGGCGGAGCGCCTTCGAGACGGTGGGGGGGTTCGAGGAGGAGATGCGGACCGGGGAGGATCATGATCTCTGCCGCCGGCTCTACGCGGAGGGCCTCACCGTCCGGTACCACCCGGCTGCCGTGGTCCTCCACCGGCACCGGGAGACGGTGGGGGGGATGCTCCGGCAGGCCCTGGGGATCGGGGGGGGCCACGCCCACCTGCTCCGGCGCCACCGGGCAGCGGTGGTCGTGGAGCTGCCGGGCGTCGAGCGATACGGGGAGGTGGCCGGCCTGCGCTGCTGGCTGAACCTGGCCTCGGCCGACAAGAAGGCGCTTGCCCTCCTCCTGCTCGCCGCCGCCTGGCTCCCCCTCGGAGGCCTCCTCCCGGCCTACTATGCCTTCCTGACGGCCGACATCGCGCGGCGCCTCAGGAAGGAGGGGAAGGACTGGACGCTCAAGGAGGCCACGGCCATGGCCGGCCTGCACCTCCTGCGCTCTGCCGCGCTCACGGCCGGGCGCTGGCGGGGGAGCTTTCGGCACCGGGTCCTCTGCGTGTGAGGCGGGAATGGGGGAAGCGGCCCGAGAGCTTCCGGGGGTCTCGATCCTGATCGTCACGCGGGACCGGCGAGCGGACCTGGACCGGTTGCTCGCGTCCCTCCGCGCCCTGGAGTACCCGGCCGACCGGGTGGAGATTGTGGTGGTGGAGGAGACGGATGACCCACGCCCGCTGCCGGGCGTGCACTACGTGTCGATCCCGCGGCGCGACCGGGGGCTCGGGTACGCGCGGAACCTGGCCGTGGCCGCGGCCCGCCACGATGTCGTCGCCTTCACCGATGACGACTGCGTGGTGACGGCGGACTGGCTCCGGGAGCTGACCGCCCCCCTTGGGGCGGCCGACGTGGCCGGCGTGGCGGGGGCCGTCCTGGTCCGCGAGACCACGGCGGTAGGCTTCGCGGAGAACACGCTGGGATTCCCCGGGGGCGGCCTGCGCTACCTGGTCGCGGCCGGGGGCAAGCCGGTCCCCACCGCCACCGCCAGCACCTGCAATTGCTGTTACCGCAAGGCGGCGGTCCAGGAGGCCGGGGGCTTCGACGAGGCCGCCCGCCTGGGCGGGGAGGACAGCCTCCTGGCGGCCCGGATCGCCGCCCGGCATCCGCTGCTCTACACGCCGCGGGCGGTGGTCTACCACCGAGCGCGGGGGAGCCTGGGGGGGGTGTTCCGGTGGTTCCTCCGGCGCGGGGCGGCCGAGGTGGACGCGGCGGCCCTGGCTCCCGATCCGGGCGCAGCCCGCCGGGAGATACTCCGGGCCTCCCTCGGCTTCAAGGCGGTCGTGGCGGCTGCGGCCGTGCTCGCCCTCCGCCTGCCCCTGCTCCCGGCGGCGGCGGTGCTGGTCACCGGCTACTACGGGTGGACCGCATGGCGCTATCGCTACGGGGGGCGCTACTACCGCGATCCGGCGGTCGTCGCGGTGACCCCCCTGGTCAAGGTCGCCATGGACCTGGGGACGGACCTGGGCCGGCTCCAGCGGCTGCTCCGCCGATGGTAGCGGCGCGGGTCCTGCTCCTATCCAACACCGGGATGATCGTCGGGGGGGGCGAGGTGAGCCTCCTCCAGCTTCTCCGGGACCTGGACCGGGGGCGCTGGCCGGTGACGGTCGGCTGTCCCGAGGAGGGGGCGGTCGCCGCCCGGGCGCGGAGCCAGGGCGTCCCGGTCCTGATCGTGCCGATGCCGACGGTCCGGGGGAGCGGGCTGCTTCGCCTCCCGAGCCTGGTTACGCGCCTCGCCGGGCGGATCCGGGAGGGGCAGTTCGGTCTCATCCACGCCAACGGGTCGCGGTGCATGCTCTACGGCGGGCTGGCGGGACGGCGGGCTGGGGTACCGGTCCTCTGGCACGTCCGGATCGACTCCAAGGACCCCTGGCTCGACCCGCTCCTCGAGCGCCTGGCCGACCGGATCGTCGCGAATTCGGCGGCTACCGCGGCCCGCTTTGGCGGGCGTGCGGCGGGGCGGGTGACCGTAGTGCCGAATGGCGTGGACCTGGCGGCGTTCCGACCGGGGCTGGGGGGCGCACGCGTCCGGGGGGAATTGGGCATCCCGCCGGAGGCCCGCCTGGTGGGGACGGTGGGCCGGCTGCACCCCGTGAAGGGGCACGACCTGTTCCTGCGGGCGGCGGCCGAGGTGGCCGCCGCCTTCCCGACCGCCCACTTTCTCCTGGTCGGAGGCGGAGAGGCGGAGGGGGAGCTGAAGGCCCTGGCCGCCCAGCTGGGCCTTGACCCCCGCGTCCACTTCGCCGGGCACAGAGAGGACATCCCCGAAATTCTGCCTGCGCTGGATTGCTTCGTCCTCGCCTCGCGGGAGGAGCCCTTCGGCCGGGTCCTGGTGGAGGCCATGGCGGCGGGACTCCCCGTCGTGGCAGCGCGGGTGGGAGGGGTGCCGGAGATCGTCCTCGAGGGGACGACGGGCCTGATGGTTCCCCCGGAGGATCCGGCCCCCCTGGCGGCGGCCATACGTCAGATCCTGGCCGACCCGGCCCGGGCGCGGGCCATGGGCCTGGCGGGGCGGACCCGGGCCGAGCGGGAGTACGATGCGGCCCTGCACGCGCGGCGGGTCGAGGCCCTGTACGCCGACCTGGTGGGGTCTGGTGGTGCGGGCCTCCCCCCCGCCTGAGCCCCGAGGATGACCCGCGTGGGGACCGTGGCCGCGGCGAGAGGGATCCAGACGATGCGCCTCGGCGTGGACGTCCGCGAGTGGGAGCCGGGCCGCCGGACCGGCATTGGGACGTTCCTGGAGATGTTCCTCCAGGAGGCGCCCCGGCAGCGCCCCGACCTCACCCTCCTGCTCTACGGGAATCGCGCCACCACCCTCCCTCCCGAGACGGCGCTGTCCGTCCGGCGCCTCCCGGAGCCCTTCCGCCTCTGGTTCGACCAGGTCAGCCTGGTCCGGGGAGTGCGGGCCGATGGGGCTGACGTCTTCCTCTCCCCCTACTACAAGATGCCCCTGACCTGCCCGTGCCCGGCCGTGATCTCGATGCACGATCTCCTCTTCCTGGACTATCCTCCCACGCCGCGGCACGGGACGGCCCTCTACCGGCTCCTCTTCCGGGTCGGGTCGGCCGCCATGGCCCGGCGGGCCGCCGCCATCCTGACGGATTCGGAGTGGTCTCGGCGCGAGATCCTCACCCGCCTGCGCCTCCCGGCCGGCAGGGTGGTCGTCACGCCCCTCGGTGTCTCCCCCCGCTTTCGGCCGATCGCCCCCGCATTCGCGCGCCAGGTGGCCGCCCGCTACGGCCTCGCGGGGGACTACATCCTGTACGTGGGGAACTTCCGGCGCCACAAGAATGTCGGCGCGCTCCTCCAAGCCTACGCGGCGTTGCCCGCGCCGCTCCGGGCGGGCGTCTCGCTGGCCCTGTCCGGTGCCCCGGAGACGGGGGCCGCGCCGCTCCGGGCCGCGGCGGAGGTCCTCGGCCTGGGGCAGGCCGTCCGCTTCCTGGGCTCCGTCCCCGACGCCGACCTGCCGGCCCTGTACTCCGGTGCGACCCTCTTTTGCTTTCCCAGCCTGGCCGAGGGGTTCGGTCTTCCTCCCCTGGAGGCGATGGCGTGCGGGGCGCCGGTCCTGTGTAGTGACGCTGCCGCCCTTCCGGAGGTGGTGGGGGAGGCCGCCACCCTGGTGGACGCGCGAAGCCCCGAAGCGATCGCGGCGGCACTCGAGGTCCTCCTGACCGATGGGTCGGCCCGCACCCGCCTGCGGGAGCGAGGCATGGCCCGCGCGGTCGCCTTCACGCCCGGCCGGTTCGCCGCGGCGGTCCTCGAGGTCCTGGAGCGCGCCGCGGGTGGCGGAGAGGGACGGTGAGGGGCGCGGTGGAGACTTCCCACGTGTGCTGGGTGTGCGGCGGGGACCGCTTCAGCGCGACCTCCTGGAGGAGCTACCGCCTCATCCGCTGCCGGGGCTGCGGCCTCGTCCTCCGGTGGCCGCCGCCCGACCCGTCCGAGGAGGCCCGCTATTACCGCGAGGCCTACTACCCGGCTCTCAATGTCGTCGCCTGGGATGCGCGCCGCCTGGGTCTCTATGCCCGACCGCTCCGGTGGATCGAGGGCCGGGTGCCCGGCCGGAGGCTCCTGGACGTGGGGTGCGGCTACGGGCATTTTCTGGCCCTCGCCCGCGACCGGGGATGGGAGGTGACCGGCCTGGAGCCTTCCAGGCAGGCGGCGGCGGCGGCCCGGGGGATCCCGGGGGTGCGGCTCGTGGAAGGGACGGTTGCCGAGCTCGCCGGCTCTCCCGAGCGGTTCAGCTGCGTCACCGCATGGAACGTCCTGGATCAAGTGGCCAGCCCCCGACGGGATCTGGAGGTCCTGGCCGGCCTCCTGTCGCCCGGGGGCTGGCTCCTCCTCCGGGTCCTGAACGGGGGGGTCCACTACGCCGCCTGGCGGTGGGCACGCCTCTCGCCCCCCGCCCTGTTCCACAACCACGGGTTCTCGGCCCGGGCCCTGGAGGGTCTCCTGCACGCGGCCGGCCTCCGGGAGGTCGCGGTGCGCAACTCGAGGTTGGCGGGGGATCGAGGCCTGCTCCTCACCGCCGTCACCGCGGCGTTCGCCGCCGCCGCCGCGAGCCTCTCCGGGGGGCGGCTCCGCCTCGCCCCGAGCCTCCTGGCTTTCGCCCGGCGGCCGTGAGGGAGAAGGGGGAGCCCCTGCACCTCGTCTTCGCCACCGATGCCTTCATCACCACGGACATGGGGGGGGCCGAGCGGGTCCTCTGGGAGCAGGCCCGCCGGCTGGCGAAGCGAGGGCATCAGGTCCGGGTGGTGGCCGGGTGCCCGGCCGGGCGCTTCCGGGAGCCCGAGGTTCGGGAGGGTGTGGCGGTGCGGTACTTCCCCCGGGATGAGCGCGGAGCGCTGGCCCACCTGGTGACGGCCTACCGGAACTGCCGGGCCGCGCTCCGGCGCCTCGGGCGGGAAGGGCCGGTGGACGTCCTCAGCACGCATCTCCCCCTGGCCGGCTTCGCCGCGATGGCCCCCCCTCGACCCCTCCCGGCCCCCGCGGTGATCAATTTCCACGCCCCCTGGGATCAGGAGTTCCGGACCAAGGTGGCCGGCGCCGGGGGAAGGCTTGCCGGCGCGGCCCTTCAGGCCTTTGCGCGCCGGGTCCTCCAGGCCTTCACCTTGCGGCGGAGCGAGGGGGTGGTCTGCCTCAGCGCCTTCATGCGGGAGGAGGCCGCGCGCCTCGCCTCCCTCCGGGGGAAGCGGGTCGCCGTCATCCCGGGGGGGGTGGATTGCGAGCGGTTCGCGCCGGGCCCGGAGAAGGCGGGCCCGCGGGCTTCCCTCGGGCTGCCGCAGAGAGGCACGCTGCTCTTGACCGTCCGCCGGCTGACGCCCCGGATGGGGTTGGAACACCTCCTGCAAGCCTTCCGGGAGGTGGCTGGAGAGTTCCCACAGGCCCACCTGCTGGTGGCGGGAGAGGGGCCGCTGAGGTCGGTCCTCGAGGGCGGGATTCGGGATGGAGGCCTGACGGGAAGGGCCCGCCTCCTCGGATTCGTTCCCGAGGAGGACCTCCCCATCCTCTACCGGGCCGCCGACCTCTTCGTCCTGCCGACGGCAGCCCTGGAGGGGTTCGGCATGGCGACGCTGGAAGCCCTGGCCTCGGGCCTGCCGGTCCTGGCCACGCCGGTCGGGGGAACCCTGGAGATCCTCCGGGACCTCTCGGGGCCGTTTTTCACCGAAGACGCGTCCCCGGCAGCCCTCGCCCGGGGCCTTCGCCGTTTCCTGGCCATGCCGGCCGGTGAACGGGAGGCTTGGGGACTGCGGTGCCGTGAGCACGCGGCGGCCCGCTATGCGTGGGAGCGCGTGATCCCGCAACTGGAGGCCTACTTCGCCGGCGCCGTCAGCCGGAGGGGCAATGGGATCGCCTAGAGTTCTGCACATCATCACGAGGCTCTGGCGGGGAGGAGCCCCGAGCACCACGCTGGAGCTGGTCCGGGGGCTCGAGGCGGATGGCTTCAGGCAGACCCTCGCCACCGGCCTCGCGGACGACCCGGCCTGGGACCTCCTGGGGACGGAGGCCACCGCCGGGCTCCGGGTTGTCACCGTGCCGGCGCTCACGCGCGAGGTGCGACCCCTGGCAGACCTCAGAGCCCTCCTGGAGCTCACGCGGCTGCTCCGCCGCGAGGCCCCCGACCTCGTCCACGTCCACACCTCCAAGGCAGGCTTCCTGGGCCGCGTGGCTGCCCGCCTCGCGGGGCGGCGGCCGGTCGTCTATTCTCCCAAGGGCTCGTTTCTGGCCGGCTACTTCTCCTCCGGGAAGACCCGCATCCTCGCGCGCCTCGATGCGTGGGCGGCGCGCTTCACGGATCGGATCATCTGCTGTACCACCCGGGAGGTGGCGGAGTACCTGGCGGTCGGTATCGGCCGCGCCGAACAATATGTCGTCATCCCGAATGGCCTGGACGCGGAGGCCTACGCCCTCCGGGCGGCCCCGCCGGAGGAGACCCGCGCTGCCCTTGGCCTGCCCGCGGGGAGCCGGCCCCTCCTGTGCGCGGGACGCCTGGTCCCGGTGAAGGGGCTGACCACCCTGCTTCAGGCCTGGCCATCCGTTCTGAAGGGCGAGCCCCGGGCCCTCCTCCTGCTGGCGGGGGAGGGTCCCGACGAGCAGGCGCTCCGGGCGCAAGCGGCGGCGCTCGGGCTGGCCGGGTCGGTGAGGTTCCTCGGCTTCCGGCAGGACATCCCCTCCCTCCTCGCCTGCGCCGAGGCTCTCCTCCTCCCCTCCTTGAACGAGGGGTTCGGCATGGCCCTGCTCGAGGCGATGGCGATGGGGAAGCCCGTAGTGGCGAGCGCGGTCGGGGGCGTCCCCGAGCTGGTCCTCGATGAGCGGACCGGCCTGCTCGTCCCCCCGGCCGAGCCCGCGGCCCTGGCCACCGCGATCCGTCGTCTGCTGGAGGATCCCGGTGCTGCCCGGCAGATGGGTGCGGCGGGGAGGGAACGGGCCCGCAAGTCCTTCTCCCGGGAAGCGTTCCTCAAGGGCCACCGGGACCTCTACGGGGAGCTCCTCAGCCTCGAGGGGGAGTCGAGGGTTCTCCATGCCTAGGCTCGCCTCCGGCGTGCTGCTCTGCCTGCTGGTGGTCGGATCCGCTCCCGCGGTCGCGCGGACCGTGCCGCTCGCGGCCGCGTTTCACGTGCACAGCACCTGGAGCACCGGTTCGGCCTCGCTCGAGGAGCTCGCGATGACTGCGGAGCGCGCCGGCATCCAGGCCATCATCTTGACGGAGAACTACCTCACCCGCTTCGAGTATGGCCTCCTGCCGTTCCGGCGGATCCTCCGGAGGGCCGAGGGGGTGCCCTCCCTGACCCCCGAGACGCTCCCGGCCTACCTGGCCGCCGTTCAGGAGGCGCAGGCGCGGCACCCCGGGGTCCTCCTGGTCCCTGGGCTGGAGGTCCTCCCCCACTACTCCTGGTCAGGCTCGCCCTGGAACGGGACCCTGACCCTCCACAACACCCAGAAGAACCTCCTGGTCGTGGGGCTGGACCTCCCCGCCCTCAGGAGGCTTCCCGTGGCCGGCAACACGGAGGGGATCCCCATCCGCTGGGGGCCGTCGGCCGCGGCCGTCCTCGGGGCCGTCCTCCTGGCGGGCGCCGGGGTCCACCTGGCCGGAAGCCGGAAGCGCAGGCGGATCCGGCTGCAGCGCCTCACGGTGCTGGAGGCGCGCCCGAGGCGCCTGTCCGGGCTGGCCCTGATCGCGCTGGCCGCCCTGCTCCTGCTCAACAACTTCCCCACCCGCGCGTTCCCGTTCACCCCCTACCGGGACGCGGGGACAGCCCCCCACCAGGCCCTGATCCGATCTGTGGTACAGGGCGGAGGGCTCGTCTTCTGGTCGTTCCCCGAGGCTCGGGACTTCCACGTCCTCACCCGCGGACCGTTCAGGATCACCCTCCGGACGGAGCCCTACCCGGGGGATCTCCTGGCCACCGATGGCTATACCGGCTTCGGGGGCATCTACGAGGACACGACGACCTTCACGAACCCGGGCGGGGGGTGGGATCGGCGGCTCCAGGAGTTTGTCCTGGGGCAGCGGAGCACCCCGGGCTGGGCGCTGGCGGAAGCGGGCCACCACACGGAGGGGCACGCGGGGAAGTTCCTGGTGAACGTCCTGACGGTGGTCTGGGTCCAGGAGCCCACGGTGGCCGGAGTGATCGAGGCCCTCCGGGCCGGCCGGCTCGTGGCGGTCCAGGGGACCGCCGCGCACCGCCTCCACCTGGACCGCTTCGAGATCTCCGCGGGCGGCCGGGCGGCCGGGATGGGGGAGACCCTGGCGCTCTCCCGCGGCACCCCGCTGGTCGCTCAAGTGGTTGTCGCGGCGAGCGACGGGCTGGCGCACCCCGTGGAGGTTCTCCTCATCCGGTCGGGGGAGGTGGTCGCACGGAAGGCCGGCCCCACCCCTCTCGCCGTGGAGTATCGGGAGGAGGGACTTTCCGGGGCGGCCATCTTCCGGGTTCAGGCCCGCGGCAAGACCCCGCACCGGCTGCTGAGCAGTCCCATCTTCGTCCGCTCCGGAGGGCAGGGGGCATGATCGTGGCCATCCACCAGCCCCAGTACCTCCCCTGGAGCGGCTTCTTCGACAAGATGGACCGGGCGGACGCCTTCGCGCTCCTGGACACGGTCCAGTTCAAGAAGAATGAGTGGCAGAACCGGAACCGGATCAAGACGCCCCAGGGCTGGCAGTGGCTCACCGTCCCGGTCATCCACCGATTCCCCCAGCGCATCGATGAGGTCCGGATCCCCGCCGGGGACCCCTGGGCCCGGAAGCACTGGCAGGCCCTCCAGACCCATTACGGAGCGGCTCCCTACTTCGCCGCCCACGCCGCCTTCTTCGCAGACTGCTACGACCGGCCCTGGGAACGGCTGGTGGATCTCGCCTGCCACCTCATCGAGTACCTGGCGTCCGCGCTCGGGATCCGGACGCGCCTCGTCCGCGCGAGCACCGGGACCTTCCCGGACGACCCGACGGGCCGGCTGGTGGCCATCTGCCGGCACCTGGGCGCCTCCGCCTACCTGGCCGGGCGGGACGGGGCGACCTACATGGACCCGGCCCCCTTCGCGGCGGCCGGGATCTCGGTCCGGACCCAGGACTTCACCTGCCCGGTCTACCCACAGCGCTACGGGGCCTTCCAACCGGAACTGTCCGTGGTGGATCTCCTGTTCAACTGCGGGCCGGAGAGCCTGGCCCGCCTGCGCCGCCAGCGCGGGGAGGGGTGATGCGGATCCTGGCCATCGGCGCCCATCCGGACGACATCGAGTTTGGCTGCGGCGGGACCCTCATCAAGTACACCCGCGGGGGGCACGACCTCTTCCTCATGGTGCTGACCGCGGGGGGCGGGGGGGGGGAGGCGTCCCTTCGCCGGCGGGAGCAGGAGGCGGCGGCGGCCGTCCTGGGCGCGAAGGACGTCTTCTGGGGGGAGTACCGGGACACCGAGATCCCCGTGAACCAGGCCCTGATCCAGAAGATCGAGGACGTGGTGCGGGGCGTGAACCCGGACTTCATCTTCGTCCACTACCGGGAGGACACGCACCAGGACCACCGGCATCTCGCGGCCTGCGCCATCTCGGCGACCCGCTACACCCGCAACGTCCTGTTCTACGAGGGGCCGACGACCAACGACTTCACGCCGAGCGTCTTCGTGGACATCGAGGGCGTTCTGGAGGAGAAGGTCCGGGCGCTGCAGGCCCACGGCTCCCAGATCCTGAAGACCAACATCGAGGGGCTCTCGATCGTGGACCTCTGCCGGGCCTCGGCCCACTTCCGGGGGATCCAGGGCCGGGTCCGGTGCGCGGAGGGGTTCGTGCCCCTCCGGCTCTTCATCAACGTCCGGTGAGACGGAGGGGCGAGGGGTGCGGGAACCGGTGATCCCCCACTCGCGGCCGAGCCTGGGAACGGCGGAGGTCGAGGCGGCCGCCGCCGTGCTCCGGTCGGGCCAGGTGGCCCAGGGGCCGCAGGTCGCCGCCTTCGAGGCGGAGGTGGCAGCCCGTCTGGGGCTCCGGGGTGGGGCCGCCGTTGCCTCGGGGACCGCCGCCCTGCACCTGGCCCTCCTGGCCCTGGAAGTCGGCCCGGGGGACGCCGTCCTGATCCCCAGCTACACCTGTGCGGCCCTGCTCCACGCGGTTCGGCTGGCCGGTGCGGAGCCGCTCCTGGCCGACGTGGACCCCGCGACCGGCAACATGGACCCGGAGGCGGCGGCCCGGGCCAAGGGGTCCCGCTGTCGCGCCCTGATTCCGGTCCACACCTTCGGCTGGCCGGCGGATGTGGAGGCCCTGCGGGGCCTGGGCGTGCCGATCATCGAGGACTGCGCGCAGGCCCTGGGGGCGACGGCCGGCGGCCGGCCGGTCGGCAGTTCCGGGGAGGCCGCAATCTGTTCCTTCTATGCCACCAAGCTGATCGCCACCGGCGAGGGGGGGATGGTGCTGAGCAGCCAGCCGGAAGTCCTGGCAGCGGTCCGGGACCTGCGGGCGTACGACGAACCCCCCGACGGTCGCCTCCGGTTCAACTACAAGATGACGGATCTCCAGGCAGCTGTGGGGCGGGCTCAGCTCGGCCGCCTCCCGGAGTTCCTGGGCCGCCGGGCCGCGATCGCCGCCACGTACCGGAAGGCCCTGGCCGATGCGCCGATCGCCCTCCCGCCGGAGGTCCCGGGCCGCGTGTATTACCGGTTCGTCGTCCGGGTTCCGGGTGGGGCCGGCCCCGCCCTCGAGGCCTTCGCCCGGCAGGGAGTCACCTGCCGGCGGCCGGTGCACACGCCGCTGCACCGCCTGCTCGGGCAGGAGGGGTTTTCGGGGGCGGAGGAGGCCTGGCGCACGTCCCTCTCCCTCCCCTGCGCGCCGGCCCTCACGGACGGGGAGGTCACGCGCGTCGCCGAGGCGGCCCAGGCCATCCTCGGAAGGCGGGAGCCGTGAACGCAGCGCCCGGCGGATCCCCCGGGAAGCGGATCGCCTACGTGGCCCTCCTCCTTCTCTTCCTGGGACTTTTCCTGATCCCCGTCCGGGCCTGGTTCGCCGAACATGGGGGGCGCTGGCTCTACATCTTGCTCTTTTCGGGCAGCCTGAGCGGGCTCCTGGTCCCGCCGGTCCGGGCGGTGGCCAGCGGCTCCGGGGTCCTGGACCTTCCGGATCCCCGAAAGCGGCACGGGCAGGCCACGCCGCTCCTGGGCGGGGTGGCCCTCTTCGCCGCCTTCTGCGTCTCTCTTCTGGCCAATTCCATCTTCTCCTGGGATCTGCTGGGCATCCTGCTGGGGTCGGGGCTCCTGGTCGGGGTAGGGGTGGCGGACGACGTCCGGTCGGTCCCGGCCGGCCTGAAGCTCGCGGTCCAGGTCGCGGCCGCCGGCCTCGTGATGGCCACCGGGCTGACGCTTCACGTGGTGCCGCCGGCCCTCGGGGGATGGGCCTCGGGAGCGAACGTCCTCCTCACGCTCCTCTGGATCATCGGGATCACCAACGCCATGAACTTCTTCGACGGGATGGATGGGCTGGCGGCCGGCCTCGGGGGGATCACCGCGTTGTTCCTCGGGATCCTGGCCCAACAGAACCAGCAGCCGTTCCTGGGCTGGGTGGCAGCGGCGACCCTGGGGAGTTGCCTCGGGTTCCTCCCCTACAACTTCCGTCCCCGCCGTCCGGCCAGCATCTTCCTGGGCGACTCGGGGGCCACCTTCCTGGGGTTCGTCCTGGCGGCCCTGGCGGTGAAGGGGGACTGGGCGGAGAATAACCCAGTGGTGGCGCTGATCGCCCCCCTGCTGGTCTTCGGCATTTTCATCTACGACATGGTCTACATCACCGTGGACCGGATCTGGTCCGGGAAGGTCCGGTCCTTCAAGGGCTGGATCGAGTACGTCGGACGGGACCACCTCCACCACCGGCTGGAGGCCCTCCTCGGGGGGAGAGCCCGGAGCGTCCTGTTCATCTACGGGATGAGCGTCTGCCTCGGGCTGACGGCCACGGTCCTCCGCCATGCCGACACCCGGGACGCTCTCCTCCTGATCGCCCAGGGGGTGATCATCCTCGTCATCATCACGATCCTCGAGCGGGAGGGGAACCGGCGCCTGCGGGAGGGGGGGATCAGGCGGGAAGGAGCGCCAGGATCTTCGCCAGAAGCTGCTCGGGGTCGAAGGGCTTGAGGACGTGGACCTCGGCCCCGGCCGCCCTGAAGGCGGCCTGATCGGCGGCGCTCACGCGGGTACTGAAGATGATGATCGGGATGGCGGCCGTCCCCGGATCCCCCTTGAGGGCGCGGGCCACGGCGTAGCCGTCCAGCCGGGGGAGCATGACATCGAGGACGATGAGATCGGGGCGGGCGGAGCGGGCCACCTCGAGCCCGGCCTGGCCATCCCGCGCCGTGAGGACCTGGAAGCCCTTGGAGGCGAGGTACTCCGAGAGGAGGGTCAGGAGCGGGCGCTCGTCGTCCACGACGAGGATGGTGCGCTGCTGGCCGGGGAAGGGATGCGCCATGGGGAGATCCAAAAAAAGCGCCCGCGGGTGTATTTTTTGCTTGCATTTTGAGGGAAAGGCGGTATAAACGCAAACAAAATTGGGGCCCGAGCAAGGGGGTTCTTGCGGGCAATCCAGTGCCACAGGCAGAAAGGGGGGTGGAGCGTTGCACGCCTTGGGGACGCACCTCTTGGTGGAGCTCCACGGTTGTGACCCGGACAAACTGAAGCGCGTCGATGTCGTGAAGGACATCATGGTCTCCGCAGCCCAGGCGTGTAAGGCGACCGTCGTGGACGTGGCCTTCCACGAGTTCAACCCCTTTGGCGTCAGCGGCATTGTGGTCATCGCCGAGTCCCACCTCTCCATCCACACCTGGCCCGAGTACCGGTACGCCGCGCTGGACATCTTCACCTGCGGTCACGTGATCAAACCCCAGGAGGCCGTCGAGTACATCACGGCCCGGTTCGGCTGCACCGCCCCCTCCGTCGTGGAGGTGAAGCGGGGCGTCATCCCGGGTGCCAGCCGGAAGCTCCCCCACAAGATCCCCGCCGATCGGTCCGCAAAGGCCAGCCGTCGGCCCCTCGCGGCCGTCACCTCCTAGACGCAGTCCTCCGGCCCCCCCCTTGCCCTCCGACTTTTCGGTTGCCAAGCGGGGGGCTCTTGCCCTATAGTCCAGCGCTTGTTGGAAGCCGCAGGGCGCCCGGCGCGGAGCCGGGCCGTCCGCGGCTCCCGGATGACGGATCACCACGGTGAAGCAGGCCATCGCCTGGCGTCTGACCGCTGTTCTCCTCTCTGCGGGGCTGAGCCTCCTCTACCTCGCTCCCTC
>DASYVA010000125.1 GCA_036000645.1 Candidatus Methylomirabilis sp. | reverse complement strand
GTCTTGCGACCTCTGCTTCCTCGATGCGCGGCTTCCCGGCGTGGACAGCCCCTTCGCGATCCGGGTCCTGCGGGAGGTCGCGCCGGACATGCCCGTGATCCTGGTCGGGGAGGAAGCTCCCGCGGCCGAGGAGGCGGCCCTCCGGGCCGGCGCGGCCCTGGTCGTGCGCACGCCGGTCGGCGCCGACGCGGTGCGGGAGGTCCTCGGGGTCTTCACACGGGGCGAGGGGGAGGGGCAGGGGCGGGGCGGGGATGGCGGACTCAGCGCCGGGCGCGCTTCGCCGCCTCCTCCACCAGGGCGCGGAACAGGTTGAGCTGGGCGGGATCGGTGGGGGCGAGGCGCTCCGGGTGCCACTGGACGGCCAGGGCGAGCGGCTCCTCCACCCGCTCCATCCCCTCCAGGACCCCGTCGGCGGCGATCGCGGCCGGGCGAAAGCCCGGCGCCACCTCGCGGATCACCTGGTGGTGGGTGGAGGTGACGGAGGCCTCGTCCAGGCCCACGATCTCCCGGAGGCGGGTCCCGGGCAGGATCTTGATCGGATGGATGCGCCGCGCCCGCTCCTCTTTCACGCCCGTGTGGTGGGACGCCGTCTCCGGGCGGTAGGCGAGGTCCTGGTAGAGGGTCCCGCCGCAGGCGACGTTCACGACCTGCATCCCCCGGCAGATGGCCAGGATCGGGAGCCCCCGCGCCAGGGCCGCCCGGGTGAGCGCGAGCTCGAACCGGTCGCGGCTCTCGTCAATCCGGCCGCACTTCTCCTGGACATTCTCCCCGTAGAAGGACGGGTGCACGTCCTCTCCCCCGGTGAGGAGCAGGCCGTCGAGCGACCCCACCACGTCCGCCGGCAGGTCCGGCTCCGCCGCGATGGGCAGGATGAAGGGCAGCCCTCCGGCCGCCGTGACCGCGCGGGTGTAGTTGTCCCGGATATACTCCCACTGCTCCTGGCCGTCGTGATGATGCCAGGCGGTGACCCCGATCCGCGGCCGCATCAATTCTCCCTCCGCACCGGCCGCCCCGCCCGCCCGCCCGTCAGCGTGCCCGCCTCCACGGCCACCTGCCCATTCCCCAGCACCCAGGCGATCCCGGTGGGAGGCCGGTAGGGGTCCTCGTAGGTCGCCTCGTCCTTCACCCGATCCGGATCGAAGAGCACGACGTCGGCGACGGCCCCGGGGACGAGCCGCCCCCGGTCGGGCAGTCCCACCATCCGGCAGGGATCCCAGGTCATCTTCCGGACGGCCGTGGCCAGGTCAAAGAGCCCCAGCTCCCGGACGCAGTGCCCCAGGACGCGGGGGAAGGTCCCGAAGCCCCGGGGGTGGGGATGGCCCCCGCTCAGCGGGCCGGTGAAATTCCGCGTCCCCGCGTCGGAGCCGATCATCACGTACGGCTTGCCCAGGATCTGCTGCAGGTTCTCCTCCGACATCGTGAAGTAGATCGCGTCCACCTGCATCTTCTCGGCCACCAGCAGATCCAGGACGAAGGGGAGGGGGGCCTGTCCCGCGCCCGCCGCGGCCTTGCTCACCCGCAGCCCCTCGAACCGCTTGCTCCCCGGACTCACCACCTCGGCGATCATCACCTGATCCCAGTAGGCGCCGGTCTTCCCCTGGCTCGACAGCTCCGCGGCGAGCCGCTCCCGGACCGCCGGCTCCCGGAGGCGGGCCACCTGCACGTCCCGCCCGCCCTCGAGCACCCAGGAGGGGAGGCAGGCCGAGAGGCCGGTGTTGGCCGCGGTGTAGGGGTAGCGGTCGCAGCGGACCGTGAGGCCGCGGGCCTGGGCGCCTTCGATCAGGGCGAACGCCTGCGGGAGCTTCCCCCAGTTCTTCTCCCCGGAGGTCTTCAGGTGGGAGACCTGCAGGGGGATGGCGGCCGCCTCCGCGACCCCGAGGATCTCCTCGAGCGCCTCGAGGAGGCCGTCCCCCTCGCTCCGGATGTGCGCGGTGAGGATCCCGCCGGCCTCCCGGACGACGGCGGCCAGGGCGGTGAGCTCCTCCGGCTTCGCGAAGCAGGCCGGAGCGTACACGAGACCCGTGGAGATGCCGACCGCCCCCTCCGCCATCCCCCGGCGGGCCAGCTCGGCCATCCGCGCCGCCTCCTCGGGCGAGGGGGCCCGATTCGCCCCCCCCAGGATCGAGCCCCGGATGGTGTTGTGGCCCATCAGGAGGGCGAAGTTGATGCCGATCCGCGCGTGGGTGAGGCGGGCAAAATACTCCGCCACACTCCCGAAGCCGAGCGCGAGGCCGTAGACCTCCCGGTAGCTCTCCTCCCGTTCCCGCTGCCACGGCCCGGCGATGGGGGCGGCGGCGTAGCCGCAGTTCCCGCCCACCTCCAGGGTCACCCCCTGCAGGAGGGAGGAGGCCGCCTCGGGGGCGAGGAGCAGGTGGTAGTCAGAATGCGAATGGATGTCCACGAAGCCCGGGGCGGCGGCGTACTCCGCGGCCGGGAGGACGCGCCGCGCCGGCCCGCCCACCTCGGGGCCGACGGCCGCGATCCGCTCCCCCTGGATCGCGATGCTCCCCTCCACCGGGGGAGCGCCGGTCCCGTCGTAGAGCAGGGCATCGGTGATGAGCAGGTCGTACATCGGGCGAGGTTCCTTCGCTAGCGCGTCACGACCGGCCGGCCCCCCAGCAGGACCTGGTGCAGCGTCAGGTCCTCCTCCAGAATCACGAGATCGGCCAGCGCGCCGGGGACGATCCGCCCCCGGTCCGCCAGGCCGAGGAGGCGGGCCGGCGTCTCGCTCGCCATCCGCGCGGCCTCCCGCACGCTCGCGACGTCGTACTGTACCATGCGCCCGAATGCAGCGTCCATCGTGAGCAGGCTGCCGGCGAGCGTTCCTTCCGGCGTGACGGCTCGTCCTTCCCGCACCATGACCCGCTGGGCTCCGAGGGGGAAGGTGCGGCCGGCCTCCTCCGGCCCGGTGCAGCCTGCCGCGCTGATCGCGTCCGTCGTGAGGGCGGTGGCCCCCGGCCCTTTCAGGCGGATCGCGAGGGCCAGGGCGGTCGGGTGGACGTGCAGGCCATCGGGGATGAGGCCTACGCTCACCCGGCGGTCGGCCAGAGCCGCGCCGGCCGGCCCCGGCTCCCGGTGGTGGAGCGGGGCCATGGCGTTAAAGAGATGGGTGGCGTGACGGATTCCGGCGGCGATGCCGGCGGTGGCCTCGTCCGCGGTCGCATCGGTGTGCCCCATGGCCACCAGGCATCCCCGCGCGGCGGCGGCCGCGACCACCTCGAGGGCGCCGGGGACCTCCGGCGCCAGCGTGAGGAGCCGGATCGTTCCGCCGGCCGCCGCCCAGAGGCGCTCGAAGGCCTTGAGGCTCGCGGACTGGACGGCCTCCCGGGGGTGCGCCCCCGCACGCCGCGGGTTCAGGAACGGCCCCTCCAGGTGGATCCCGGGGAGGCGGGAGCGAGCCCGCCCGGCCGTCGTGACGTCGGCGGCGAGCGCGCGGAGCGCCCCCTCCAGGCGGGGGATGACGTCGGTGATGACGGTCGGGAGGAGGGTGGTCGTGCCGTGGCGCAGGTGAAACGCGGCCGCCGCCTCCCGGTGGGCAGGATCCGGGTCGGCGAAATCGAACCCGCCCCCCCCGTTCACCTGGAGATCCACGAACCCGGGGAGGAGCAGGCGGCCCTCGAGGGAGCGGATCCGGCCGGTCTTCCGCCGCGGCGCTCCCCGGCCGACCGCGGCGATCCGGTCCCCGGACACCGCCACGTACCCCCGGGGGATCTCCTCGCGGGGGGTGAAGATCCGGGCGTCGGTCAGGAGGAGAGAGGGGGCCGGCCTCACCTGCGGGCTCTCCCGGCGGTCCCGGGGATCCCCCGCCGCGAGCCCCGCGGCGAAACGAGGACCCGATCCACGACGGTCCCCGTAGGATCCCGGAGGGTGGCCTCGTCCCCGTCGTTGTTCCAGACGGGCCCGCCGGCCCGCCAGAACAGGCGCGCCTGCCCGGCTTCCTCGAGCAGGTCCGTCCCCTCCCCCGAGAAGACGAGGGCGGTATACCCTGGGTGCAGGGTGAGGGAAGGGAACCGGTAGCGGTGGCCGAAGCGGTCCTGGAGGGTGTAGCCGGCGAGCGAGGCCGGCTCTGCCGCCACGCAGGCGATCCGGACGTACTCCCGGTTCGGGTCCTCCCGGTCATCCCCTGGCGGGTTTGCCCGGATGCTGACGATCTTCACTGGCCCGCGGATCCCGGTCGGGCCCCAGATCCCGCGGCGGGCCGCCTGGGCCTCCCGCTGCAGCGTGAGGAGGACCTCCGTGTACCTCCCGTTCGGCGGGATGACGAGGACGTGGGCCAGGCCCTCCTGGATGAGCGTCGCGCTCACGGAGGTCCCCCCGACGGAGACGAAGGCCAGGAGCCGGCCGTACTGGTCCCGGAGCTCCGCATCGGTCTCGAGCGTGACGCTCCGCCCCAGCACGAGGGCGACGTTGCGCGCCGTGGCTTCGGCGGCGAACGGCTCCCCGGCCTCCGGCGTGTTGATCCCCAGGTAGCGGATGCGCTCGCCGGATTCGAGGGCGATCGTATCCCCGTCCAGGACCCGGGTCACCCGGGCGGAGTCGGCGGCGCCGACACTGCCGGCGAGGGCCAGGAGGAGGGCGAGGCCGCGGAGGGACGCGCGGGCGGGAGAGGGCTGGCTCACAGGGCCGGGATCCGATCGCGGTAGCGCGCCTCGAGGGCGCGGTTGTGTTCGTCCCCCCCCGGCACGTTGGCGCTCAGAAAGACCGGAGGGGTCAGGCCGGCGGCGAGGAAGCGCTCCACCACCCGGCAGACGAGATTATTGAGGAGATAGACCCCGGCCAGGAGGGAAGTGGGGCCGACCCTGGCCGCCAACCCGGGGTAGGCCACGGCGGCATCCCCCACCTCGCCGCAGGTATCCAGGACGCAGTCGGCCACTTCGAAGAGGCGCTTGCCGCTCGCCTGCCGGGAGGCCGTCGCCCGCGCGTGGGCGAGGGAGGTGAGGGCGAGGACCGTGAGGCCCCGGGCCTTCCCCTCCAGGGCCATCTCCACGGGGACCGCGTTGATCCCCGAGTTGGAGATGACCAGGAGAACCTCGCCGGCGCGGGCGCCGCTCGCCTCCAGGAGCACGGCGGCGATGCCGCTCACCCGCTCGAGCTTGCCGCTCTTCCGGGGCGCCGTCAGGGGCGTGAGAAAGGCCTCCTGGATCAGGTTCACGGGAACCAGGCCGCCCGCCCGGTGGAAGGCCTCCTCCGCCACGGCGTGGGAGTGGCCGCTCCCGAAGACGTGCAGGACCCCACCGGCCTTCAGCGAGGCGAAGACGGAGTCCGCCGCCTTCTCGAGCGCGCCTCCCTGGGTGGCCTCGATCCGCTCCAGGATCGCGCGGGAGGCTCCGCTGTAGCCGGAGAGGGGCATCAGGCCTCCGGGAGGGGGAGTCGGGAGAGAGTGCGCCCCGGGGTGATGCTCCCCAGGATCACGGGGGCGCGGGCGCCGGTCGCGGCCGGGAGGTTGCCCGGGCGGCCGGTGGCGGTGAGGGAGGCGAGGAGAGCGAAGGCGGCCGCCTCCACGGCGCGGGCGGGGAAGCCGGCCTCGTCGGTCCTCAGGCAGCGGAGGTGCGGGCAGGCCTCGGCCAGCGCCTTGACGAGGGTCGGGTTCTGGGCCCCGCCGCCGCAGAGGAGCAGGTCGGCGGTCCCCGGGGGGAGGAACGTCGCGACGGCGTCGGCCACGGCGCGGGCCGTGAAGGCCGTGAGCGTGGCGGCCGCGTCGGACGGGGTGAGCCCCCGGGCCTCCGGCCAGGCCAGCAGGTCCTCCAGGAAGGCGGGCCCGAAGGTCTCCCGTCCGGTGCTCTTGGGGGGGCGGCGCTTCAGGAACGGGTGGCGGAGCAGGCGGGCCAGGAGGGCCGCCGCGGGGCGGCCGCCCCGGGCCAGCGCCCCGTCCCGGTCGTACGTCTCGGCCCCCCCACTCGAGCGCGCCGCCAGAGCATCCAGGAGAGCATTGCCGGGGCCGACGTCGAAGGCCAGCACCCCCTCGGTGCCCGCCCCCGGCGGGAGGTACGTCAGGTTCGCGATCCCCCCGAGGTTCAGGACGATCCGCGCCCTGCCGGGCACGCGGAACAGGGCGGCGTGAAAGAGGGGAGTGAGCGGCGCCCCCTCGCCTCCCGCCGCGAGGTCCCGCGGTCGGAAGTCGGCGACGGTCGTGATCCCCGTGCGCTCCGCGATCACGGCCGCGCTTCCGACCTGCAGGGTGGCCGGGGGGGCGACGGCCCCCGGCCCTGGGGGCTGGTGGTGGAGGGTCTGGCCGTGGGATCCGACGAGGGCGACCTCCTCGGGTGCGACCCCCGCCTCCCGGAGGCACTCGAGGGCGGCTTCGGCGAAGGCCTCCCCCAGCCTCGCATTGAGGCGGCAGACCCGGTCCACCGTCCCCTCCGGCGGGGCGGTGCACGCCAGGATCTCGGCCCGAAGCTCGGCGGGGAAGGGGACCTGGCGGAAATGCAGGAGGCTCGGGCGGGGGAGGGGGTTCCCCGGCGCGATCTGCACCAGGGCGGCGTCGATTCCGTCAGCGGATGTCCCGGACATCAGGCCGAGGACCTTCAGGGCCTCCTCCTCGGGTCCCCGCCGCGGACCCGGCCGAGAATGTACCACGGGAAGGCGGCCGCGAGCCACCGGTGGCTGCCCGCGGGGTCCCGCCCCGAGAAATCCCCTTGACAAAGCGCTCCGGGGGGTCTACCGTGACGTCGGTTCGAGGTTCCGACGGTAGCGCCTCCGAGACGGAGTTGACGACGCCGCGAGGACCAACGTCCCGCGGCGTTTTTTGTTGGCCCGGCCATGGGGGTCGGGTTCACGGGCGGGGCGTAACCCCCGCCACATTGGAAAGGGTGTAACGCAGATGGCTCAGGGGCAGGTAAAGTGGTTCAGCGACAGCAAGGGGTACGGCTTCATCCAGCAGGAAGGCGGCGAGGACGTCTTCGTCCACCACACGGCCATTCAGTCCGAGGGGTTCCGCTCCCTGGCCGAGGGGGACAAGGTCGAGTTCGAGGTGGTGCGGGGCCCCAAGGGCTTCCAGGCCACCAACGTCCGGAAGGTCTAGGCGTCGCCGCCGCGGCGGACGCCGGATCGCGAAGGCTGGCCCGGCAGCGGGCCGGCCGTGACCATCCCTTCCCACCGGGACCGATCCGGCGGGGGGGCCCCCCCTGCGGGGGAAGGAGCGACGGAGCATGGGCAAGCGGGTCTACGTGGGCAACCTCCCCTTCACGACGGATGAGGCGCAGCTTCGCGCGCTCTTCGAGGAAGGGGGCCGGCACGTGGAGGCGGTCAACGTCGTGACCGACCGGGACACCGGGCGGCCGCGGGGGTTCGCCTTCGTGGACATGGCATCGGACCAGGAGGCGCAGGCCGCCATCAACGCCCTGAACGGCCGGGAGTTCGGCGGTCGGGTCCTCACGGTCAGCGAGGCGCGCGAGCGGCCGGCCCGCGGCGCTCCCGGGGGCGACCGGGGCGGCGGACGGCCGCCGCGTCGGGGCGGTTTCTAAGCCCGTTCCCTGACCCCGGCTGCCGGGGGGGTGGCCCAGCCCACCACCGTGCCTTCTCCAGGGCCGGGGCGCGGCGAAGCCTTTGCCTTGAGGAGGCGGATGATGGGAGGAAGGGCCCGAGCCTACGGGGCCAACAAGCGACGGAAGGAGTTGGCGCGGAAGGCGAAGCAGGAGGAGAAGCGCCGCCGTCGGGCGGAGCGGGGTAAGGCGGGGCCAGCGCCCGAGGGGCTCGCCTCGGAGGGGCCGGCCCCGGAGAGCGGTCCGCCGATCGCCGAGGGTGCCGAGCCCGTCGCATAGGCGCACCGCACCACAGAGAGACGATTCCGAGGGGGGAACTGCACCGTTCCCCCCTCTTTATTTTGTTTGGGGATCCCGTCGGGCCCTCCCCCCCGGCCGTCGCGTTTTGGGGGTGTCTCACACCCCCAAAGCCCGTATGATGTGGCGCAAGACTCGATTCCCGTCGTTCAGGCTGGGGTCTGGGCATGCCACCCGTCCTGCCGAGCGAGGCCGAGGCTCCCCTCACCGTCGCCCTGGATATCGGGACCTCCTCGGTCCGGGCCCTCCTCTTCGACCGCCGCGGCTGCCTCTTGGCGGGCCGGGAGGGGCGGGCCGCGTACGCGATGGAGGTGACGCCCGACGGCGGCGTCCAGACCGACGCGGACGCCATGGTCGCCCGGGCTGCGACCTGCCTGGACGCGCTCCTCGCGGCCCCCGGGGCCCCTCTTCCGCCGATCGCCGCGGTGGCCACCTCGGCCTTCTGGCACAGCCTGGTCGGCGTGGACGGCAGCGGGCAGGCCGTCACCCCCCTCTATAGCTGGGGCGATACGCGCAGCCGGGGCGAGGCGGCCGAGCTCCGTCAGCGCCTCGACGAGCCGGCGATCCATGCGCGGACGGGCTGCCCTCTCCACCCCAGCTACCTTCCCGCCAAGCTCCTCTGGCTCTCCCGCACCGCTCCTCCGTCATTCCGCCGGGCCGCCCGCTGGATGTCCATCGGCGAGTACCTGCACCTCTGCCTGCTCGGCCGGGCCGCCTGCAGCCTCTCGATGGCCTCGGGGACCGGCCTCCTCAACCAGCGGGAGGGGACCTGGGACGCCGAGGTGCTCCGGGCCATCTCCGTCAGCCCCGAGCAGCTCTCTTCCCTCACGGACCTGGATGCGCCGCCGGCGGGGATGCGGGCGCAGTTCGCCAGCCGGTGGCCCGCCCTGCGCGATGCCCTCTGGTTCCCGGCCCTCGGGGACGGCGCCTGCGGCAACGTGGGAAGCGGGTGCACGGGGCCCGGCCGGGTGGCCCTGATGGTGGGAACGTCGGGGGCGATGCGCGCCCTCTGCGAGGCGCCGGCCGGGCGCGTCCCGTGGGGCCTCTGGGCGTATCGTCTCGACCGTCGCCGGGCCGTCCTGGGGGGAGCGCTGAGCAGCGGGGGGGACGTCTTCGCCTGGCTGCAGGGCGTCCTCCGCCTCGGCGCCGCCGAGGAGGTCGAGCGGGAGCTGGCCGTCCTGCCGCCGGACGGCCACGGCCTCACCTGCCTCCCGTTCCTCGCGGGGGAGCGGAGCCCGGGCTGGGCGGCGGAGGCACGCGGCGCCCTGGTGGGGCTCCGCCTCGCGACTCGACCGATCGAGATCCTGCAGGCGGCGCTCGAGGCCATCGCCTACCGCTTCGCGCTCATCCGCGAGCTCCTGGGCCAGGTCCTCCCGGGGCCCACGGAGATCGTGGCCTC
>DASYVA010000124.1 GCA_036000645.1 Candidatus Methylomirabilis sp. | reverse complement strand
GGAGCCCCCCGGGGTCCCCTTTTTGGGTGGTGCTCTAGTTTGCGGGGAGTAGGTCGGCCAGCCCCCAAACCCGATCTGTAATTCCCGCCGCCATAGCCGGGGTCACGCGTAGGGTTCTGTGAACCCGAACGAAATTGTACCAGGCGAAATGTAGGGCCAGGGCGGCCTTAAGGTTCGCCAGCTTCTTGGAGAAACCATTGGTCAGCCGGGTAAACCGACGCATCTGCATCCGCATCGTAAGGTTCTGCCGCTCCACATAGCTGGTAGAAATGTGCCTGGGGTCAGGACTACCGTTGATCGGCGTGGATATCGTCTCCGAGACCCGTGGTGGGGCGTAGCGCCCAGGGCCGGGATTCACGGCACCGTACAGCTTCACCAATTGAGCATAGTCCACATCAGCCCCAAACGTTTCTTCCATGGCGGGGAGATAGCCCCGGAAGGCGTCTGTGGTGATCTGCACCCGCCCGTTGCCTTCTAGCCGCTCCCGGAGATCGGTCAGGAACCGGAGGGCCGTTTCCCCGTCCCGCTTGCCTACGGTGAACGTCGGAATCAGCTTGCTTTCCGCATCCAAGGCGACGAATACGTACTGATCGCCTATTTCGTGGTTGAACGACTCCGGCCCCTTCAGGTGGGCCTCTTTCTTTCGCACGAAGGTCCAGATTTCGTCCACCTGTAGACGACGGGAGTGGAAGCCTCGCATTTGCTCGTCTAGGAGCTGGCTGCATCGCTCTCCCACCCGCACTAGAAGGCGCAAAATCGTGACTTGGTGAACCCCGGTCATGCGTTCCACGCTTCGAATGCTGTTGCCCTCCACTAGGGCGGAAATGACCGCTAGCTGCTTTTCCCGCTTAAGTCGGTTCATCGGCCTTGCCTTTCTCTGGCGAAGGCCGTAACCTGGATTCGGCTGGGGACCGTCCGGGTGGCCTTCGCTGCTCGGGTGGAACAGCCACCCCTGAGCCGTTGCTGCGGTTCAGGGGTTTTTACTTGCCCACAATATACTTGCCCGCGCAAGCATTGTCAAGTGAAAACCGAGTTGCATAATGCAAATAACCGCTTGACTTCTTGGCCGGGCAAGCATATCCTTTAGGCATGGGCAGGAAGAAAAACCCCCATGCCGTAGCCCTAGGGCGTCGGGGGGCCAAGAAGGGCGGGCTTGCGCGGGCTGAAAAACTCTCTCCCGAACGCCGACAAGAGATCGCCCGAAAGGCTGCCGAGACTAGATGGAAGAAAAAAACAACGGAAGGGGAATGAGCAAAACAAGCATTCCCCTTCCGTAAGGGCTTACTTGGTGGGGGTCTCGCTAAACCACGAAAATAAGGGCTGTTTTTCTAGGTCATAGTTGTTTTTGCTTGACAACGCTTTTTGACTAATTTTGGCTAATGTGAGGGGGCGAGAGGATTCGAACCTCCGGACCCTGGGATGAGCAGGGTCAAGCGATTTAGAGTCGCTCGCTATAGGCCAGTCTCAGCCACGCCCCCAAGAGTCCCCCGGGCGGGGTTCGAACCCGCATCGAACTGGCTTAGCAAGCCAGCGCTCCTTCCCGTTGAGCGACCGGGGGTATAACGCAAGGGTCGCACCCTTGGTGCGGCCCTTGCTATTTAAGGACTGCCTTGAGGCTTCCTGTTCGATAGACATAGCCGGTTTTCCTGTTTCTGCCTGCGACTTCCAACAATCCCTCTTTCGCAAGCCTCCGCATCGCCGTACTTACGTTAGCTCTCGTGGCGTCGGGCCTTCCTCTGGCCTGAACGACCGGTGTCATGTCAGCGATGGTCCATTTCCTGTCGGATTCAAGTGCGATCTCTTTACAAAGCTCCTGGATGGTTCTGCGGTCGCTCTCACCACGGCGCTTGCGGGATCGGCGGCTTCCGGTTTGGTCCCAATCAGCAGCCATCTGTTCGACAAGCTCAACTGCTCTGAGCTTTTCCTGAAGGCGTCGAATTTCCTCCTCTAACCTGGAACGCAAGGCGCGTGTATCCGCCATTGGGTCGCCCTCCTCTGACGCAGAGGCTACGTCTAGTTCGTCCAGGAAGTCAAGAAGGTTTTTTGGGGATAGTGTTGAGAGACGGGCACGCTACTAGACCTTGGATGGGCACCAAATGGCGGGTATTATGATCTGGGCGAAGTAGAGCACCACCCCTTTTTGCCTTGACTTGTCCCCGGCCCTGGATTAGGCTACAGCCGGTAGGTTATCCCCTACCGACGGTGGGTATGCGCCGGTTGCTCACATTAGGAGTCCTGCTCTTCCGCTCCACGCCGGCCCCGTCGTCCATCCCCTGCCAGCGTGCACGCCCCGGGACCTCCGGGGCGTTGCTGTTTCTGCCCGCTCCCCCCAAGGAGGTCAAAGATGAATGAAACGGAGGCGCAGCTCTTTGCGCGGCTGAAGGAGGGGCACGCCGAATTCCGCCGCCTCGTAGAGAAGCACCGGGAGTTCGACCAGAAGATCGGGGAGTTCGACCGGATCTACTACCTCACGAGCGAGCAGGAGCGGAAGCGCAAAGAGCTGCAGAAGATGAAGCTGGTGGTGAAGGACCAGATGTACGCCATCATGCGCCAGTATATGGGGCAGAATGAGAAGGTTCTCTCATCTTGATCCGCAGGGGCGGGCCAAGATGGTGGACGTGACCGCCAAGCCCGAGACCGCCCGCGAGGCCGTGGCCCGCGGGCACATCGCCTGCCAGAAGGAAACCATCCGCCTGATCCTGGACGAGGCGCTCCCGAAGGGCGACGTCCTGGCGACCGCCCGGGTGGCCGGGATCCTGGCCGCCAAGCGGGTGGACCAACTGATTCCCCTGTGTCATCCGCTCCTCATTACCTCCGCCGAGGTGAGCTTCGCCCCCCGCGAAGACGCGGCCCGCATCGACATCGAGTCCCGGGTGAAGACCACCGGGAAGACGGGGGCCGAGATGGAAGCCCTCACGGCCGTCTCGGTGGCCGCCCTGACCATCTACGACATGTGCAAGGCCGTGGATAGCGGGATGGTGATCGGCGCCGTCCGCCTGGTGGCGAAGCGCGGCGGCAAGAGCGGGGAGTACCTCCGCCCCGGCGAGGAGTAGCCCCGCGGCGCGCCCGCGCCGCGCCCCGACCATGCGCGCCCCCCCTCCGAGCGTCTTCCTCGTCTCCGACCAGTACGCCCGGTACGACTACGGCGCCGCCCACCCCATGCGGATCGGCCGGTTGCCGCTGACCGTCGAGGTGGCGGCCGCCTGCGGTCTGCTCGAGAGCCCGGGCGTCCGGGTGCTCCCCGCCGCCCCCGCCTCCGACGAGGACCTCCGCCGCTTCCACCACCCCGAGTACCTGGCCGCCCTCAAGCGGGCCTCCGCCGGCGAGGCCGGGTGGGACCTCCTGCGGTGGGGCCTGGGGACCGGCGACAACCCCACCTTCCCGGGCGTCTACGAGTTCTCGGCCCTGCTCACCGGCGCGACGCTGTGCGCCGGGAGGCTCGTCGAGACGGGGGAGGTCCGGGTCGCCTTCAACATCGCGGGGGGGCTGCACCACGCCGCCCCGAACCGGGCGTCCGGCTTCTGCTACGTGAACGACGCCGCGGTCCTCATCGCAGAGCTGGCCGCCCGGGGCCGCCGCGTCGCGTACGTGGACATCGACGCCCACCACGGGGACGGTGTCCAGTTCGGCTTCTACGAGACCGACCGGGTCCTGACCATCTCCCTGCACGAGACGGGCGAGATCCTCTTCCCCGGCACCGGGTTCCCGGAGGAGACCGGGAAGGGGCCCGGGGAAGGATTCAGCGTGAACGTCCCCCTCGCTCCCGGCACCGACGACGAGATCTTCCTCTGGGCCCTCACGGCCGTCGTCCTCCCCCTCCTCAAGGCCTACGCCCCCGACCTGCTCGTCACCCAGCTCGGGATCGATACGCACCGGACCGATCCGCTGGCCCACCTGGACCTCAGCATCCAGGGGTTTCGCCGGGCCGTGGAGCTCCTCCGGGGCTGCGACCTTCCGTGGGTCGCCCTCGGGGGCGGGGGATACGACCTGGCCAACGTCCCCCGCGCCTGGACGGCCGCCTGGGCCGTCATGACGGGCCGGGAGATCCCCGACCTGCTCCCGGAGGCGGCCCAGCGAGCCCTCCAGGAGCGCGGAATCCGGCGGACCACCCTGAGTGACCCCCTGCCCCCGCCCGAGCCCCGCGGGCGGGCGGAGGCCTGGCGGTACGCCCGGGCAAGCGTGGCCCGGGTGCAGGAGCTCATCTTCCCGCGCTTCGGCCTGACGGCCGGCGGGGCGGCCCCGGCCCGGGGGGTGCGTACGGGATAAGGCGCGGCCAGCGAGACCTGGAAGCGTGACCCGTCTTTGCCGAGCCGCCGCGGGCAGCCGCCCCGGCGCCGGCGCCGAGGAGACCCGGATGGCATTCGAGGACAAGACCTTGACCTGCGTGGAATGCGGCCAGGAGTTCGTCTTCACCGCGGGGGAGCAGGAGTTCTTCGCCCAGAAGGGGTTCACCAACGAGCCGAAGCGGTGCAAGCCCTGCAAGGCCGTCCGGCGCGGGGGGGCCGGGAACCAGGCCCGGGAGGAGCACGAGGTGACCTGCTCCCAGTGCGGGGAGCGGACGACGGTCCCCTTCCGGCCCGTCCTGGATAAGCCGGTCTACTGCAAGACCTGCTTCCAGGCCCGCCGCGCCTCCTCTCCCCGCTCCACGCCAGCCTGATCCCCCCCACCCGCTCCGCCCGGCCGCCCTCCACGGGTGGCCGGGCGCGTCTCTGCGTCCCGCCGGGGGGAACTTTCCGTTGAACGCCTCCGGGAAGTGTGCTAAGGAGGACTCGTCGCGGGGAGGCGACGAGGGATGGCGGGCAAAGATTCCGCCGACGCAGGAGCGTTGCTGCGCCAGCTCCCTTCGGTGGAGGAAATCCTCCGGGAGCCCGCCACCCGCACGCTCCTCCAGCGCCTCCCCCGCTGGGCGGTCCTGGACGGGGTGCGGGAGGCGCTGGAGCGCGCCCGGCGGCGGATCCTGGCCGGCGGCGAGGCGCCCGACGACCTCGTGGCCGTGGCGGCCGCGCTGGCCGAGGCGGCCGCCCGCCCGAGCCTGCGCCGGGTGATCAACACGACCGGCGTGATCCTCCACACCAATATCGGGCGGGCCTGCCTCCCGGATGCCGCCCTGCAGGCGGCGCTGGAGGCGGGGCGGGCCTACTCCACCCTGGAGTTCGACCTCGAGGCGGGGGCGCGCGGATCGCGGCAGGTGCACGTGGAAGGCCTCCTCACCCGCCTGACGGGCGCGGAGGCCGCCCTCGCCGTCAACAACAACGCCGCTGCCGTCCTCCTGGCCATCAACACGCTGGCCGAGGGGCGGGAGGTCCTCGTCTCCCGGGGGGAGCTGGTCGAGATCGGCGGCTCCTTCCGGATCCCCGACGTGATGCGGAAGGCCGGGGGCCTCCTCCGGGAGGTGGGGACCACGAACCGGACGCATCTCCGGGACTACGAGGCCGCGCTCTCGGAGCGGACCGCCCTGCTCCTCAAGGTCCACCCGAGCAACTTCGCCATCGTCGGGTTCACGGCGGCGGTTCCCCTGCCGGAGCTCGTCGCCCTGGGGAAGCGCCATCACGTGCCGGTGATGGTGGACCTGGGGAGCGGCGCCCTCGCCGATCTCACCCCCTACGGCGTCACCGGCGAGGAGACGGTGCCGGACGTCCTGCGCCAGGGGCCGGATCTGGTCACCTGCAGCGGGGACAAGCTGCTGGGGGGGCCCCAGGCGGGGCTGGTGGTGGGGCGGCGGGGCGTGGTGGAGAAGCTCCGCAAGAACCCGCTGGCCCGGGCGGTCCGGATTGACAAGCTCTCCCTTGCGGCCCTGGCGGCGACGCTCCGCCTCTACCTGGACGGCCCCGCGGCCGTCGAAGCCATCCCCACCCTCCGCTCAATCGCCCTGCCCGCGGCCACCATCCGGGCCCGGGCGGAGGCGGCAGCCGAGGCCGCCCGGGCGGCGGGCGGGGACCTCAGCGCCGAGGTGATCGCGGGGACCTCCGAGGTGGGGGGCGGCGCCTCGCCCACGGAGGCCCTCCCCACCTTCCTCCTGGCGCTCCGGTCCCGGTCCCGCACGGCCGACGCTCTGGAGGCGGCGCTCAGGCGCCACGACCCGCCTGTCCTGGCCCGGATCAAGGACGGGAACGTGCTGCTGGATCTCCGGACCGTTGCGCCCGAGGAGCTGCCGGCCCTGACCGCGGCTCTGCGCGCCCTGGCCGCGGGGCAGGCGTGATGGCCGACCTCCCCCTCTCCGGCGAGTTCCTCGAGGGCGTCTCCCGCGACCAGCTCCTCACCCTCGTGCGCGATCCGAAGGCCGACCCCGCCCTCCTGGAGCACGTGGTCTCGCAGCCGGTGGTGGACGAGGAGATCTGGCGGCTCATCATGCTTCACCCTGCCGCGCCCCCCTCCGCCCTGGCCAAGATCGCCCGCACCGCCCCGCTCCCTCTCCTGAAGCAGCTCACGGCGAGCCGCCGCCTCCTCTCCCGCTCCCCCCAGATTCCCCAGGCCGTTCTGGACAACCCGGCCGCGACCGAGGAGGAGGTGGCCATCGCCGAGAGCGTCCTCCACGAGCAAGCCCACGGGACGACCGAGGAGGAGAAGAAGAAAAGCCTCTTCGTCATCATCAAGGGCATGTCAACCGGGCAGAAGCTGACCCTGGCCAAGAAGGGGAACAAGGAAGCCCGGATGATCCTGGTGAAGGACGGCAATGACATGGTGGCGCTCGAGGTGGTGAAGGGCCCCCGGGTCACCGACACCGAGATCCAGAGCATCGCCCAGATGCGGGATGTCTCGGAGAAGGTCCTCCGGGAGATCGGGAACATGAAGCGCTACCGGAGCAACAAGCTGGTAGTCCTCTCCCTCCTGCACAACCCCAAGACTCCGGTGGGGGTCTCCCTGGGGCTGGGGATTACGAACCTCACGGAGAAGGAGGTGGAGGGGCTGGCCCGGGACCGGAACATCCCGGCGGCGGTCTCCCGCGCGGCGCAGCAGGTCCTCCAGCACCGGCAGAGGACTACGGGAGGTCCCCGCGGGGGGGGGCACTAGGGGGCCTGGCGGGGACGGAGCACCGACTCGACTGCCTCGCGGATCGCAGCAGCCACGACGTCGGCGGACTGCGTCGCATCCAGGTGAAGGATGCCCGGGCCGCGCAGGGCGGTGAAGAGAGCCCGGACCCGCTCCAGGTACTCTTCCCGCTCGAAGGTGTCCGGGGCCGCCGCCCGGGCCTCTCGGATGCGGGCGAGGCTCGCGGCAGGTGGGAGGTCC